>JAGQOS010000316.1 GCA_020427265.1 Planctomycetales bacterium | reverse complement strand
GGCCGGCGGCATCGGCCCGGCCGCAATAGGCGAGCGGAATCTCGATGTTTTCGAGTACGGTCAGTTGAGGAATCAAGTTATACGATTGAAATACGAAGCCGATCTTCGAAGCGCGGATTGCCGACAACTCGTCGTCGGCCAGCGAGGCGACATCGCGGTCGTCGAGCACGTAGTGGCCGCCGCTGGGCCGGTCGAGGCAACCTAGCAGATTCAACAGCGTGCTCTTGCCCGAGCCCGACGGCCCCATGATCGCCATGTATTCGCCCACGGGGATGTCGAGCGAAACACCGCGCAGCGCCTCGACCGTTTCGCCGGCCAGGTAATAGGTCTTGCTCAAGTTGTCGATGCGAGCGGCGTACATAGCTGGGGAATGATTCGTGTGGTGATGGCGACGGGCGTGTTCGCGACAGGTCCGAACGTGCGACGATTCGCCTGCTATACGTTGGCATCGTGCCGACATGCCTGCGCATGTCAAATTGCCGACCGCATCTCCGCATCAACTGGGGCGCTGCGGGCGTTCGCCTGGCTTGCCACGGCGTTCCTTAGGCGGCGCCGCGGCGCCGGTTTCGTTGGCCGTCGTGGTAAATCCCTGGCCGGCGGCGCGCGGACCGGGTGGAACCACCTGTTGCAGCTTGTCGGCGGGGAGATCGGGAAGATTGACATCGGCTTCGTGCTTGCGAGGGTTGAGCGCGACGACGGTGTTTTCGACCAACCCGGACTCGATGACCGCGAATTCGCCGTTGGCCGGCCCGACCTCGACCGGCATCGCTTCCCAACCGCGGCCGTCTTTCACGAAGCAATAGAACCGGGGGCCGTGGCCGTAAATAGCTTGCACCGGAACCTGAATCTGATCTGGCAGCGATTGCGAATGGATCGTGACTTCTGCCGTCATGCCTTCGCGCAACTCGGAATTGGCGTCGTCGATGCGCACCCAGGCGGCATAGGTTTTGATATTCGCGCTGCGCCAACTCGAAGGCTCGGCGTAGCGATTGACGCGATCGACAATGCCCGAATAGACGACGTCTTGGTTGCCGACACGCCGCACCGAACAGGCCATGTTTTCATGCACCATATCGATGGCCGATTCATTGACCGTGATCTTGACTTCCATCTGCGTGGGGTCAGGCAGACGGATGATGACTTGGCCTTCCCTTAGCATCGCGCCTTCCTCAACGACAAAGTCAGAGTTGCCACGCGAGTCGCGTCGGTGGGCGTACTTCACCTGGCCCGCCTTGGGTGCGTAGATTACACATTTGTTTACCAGGTCTTGGATCTCGGCCAGCTCTTTCTTTTCCAACTCGTAGCGTTCGGTTTCGGCCTCCCAAGCGGCTTTGGTCGAAACGATATCGCTTTCCAACTGCTTAACTTGTTTCGCCTTCGTGAACTCCATTAGCACGTCGAGCTTGGTTTGAGCGGCCTCCAATTCGTTCTTCGCCTTGTCGACCGCGAACTGGTCGGCCTCGAGTTGCAGCGACGTAACGTAGCCTTTCTCAGCCAGGCGGCGGCTATATCCCAAATATTCTTTCGCACGGCGCAAGTTTTCCTCGGCCACGAAGATTTCGCTTTGGATCGACTGCTGTTCCTGCTTGAGCGTGCCTTCCAGGTATTCCTTTTTGGCGATGATCGCCGTTTCATAGGCGTTCTTGGCTTGCACGGCGACCGCTTCGCTGGTCGTTACCGAAATCTTTTGCTGTGTCAGTTCGACGTCGAGTGCCGACGAGTCGAGACGCACTAGGAAGTCGCCCTCTTTGACCTCTTTTCCTTCAGGCACGATTTCGAGAATGGCGATGCCGCCCGAGTTCGTTTTGCGCCCTTCGACCTCACAGCGGATTTCCTCGCTGCCGGCGCTTTCCACCTCGCCTCGCTCGACGACTTCCATGAAGAAATCGTCGCGCTGCACGAGGTGAGTCAAATCGGGTTGCACGGTCTCATCGGCTTCGCCACCCGAGTAAAACTGGTAGCCGCCAAAGGCCGCCGCACCGACCAGGCCCATGATCGCGACCAATACCAGCCGGGAAAGGGCGCGTCGGCGGCGCGGAGATCGGATGCCGTCGTTTCGGTCGAGAAACGTCATCATTTACTGGCCCTGCAGGCGGGAAGTGGGGGGCAGCAGGCGCTGGGGGAGCCTTTTGCATCAGGTGGCGCTTTCGCTATAAGTGGCCAACACTTCATTATACTCAGTTTCAACACCGGCAGCGACGGAAAGTTCCTCGCGCGGCGGCCTTCCGCAGGGGGAAACCAGCGCGAACAAACGTTAAAAACCGTAGAGTTTTCCCGTTGCTCGACGCATACCGACGAATCCGGCGAGCCGACGATCTGCTACGGCGGGCGTGGATTCAAATGCCATTGGCGGCGATTTTTTGTTATCATAGGCCCACGGAGCGGACTCCACAGGAAACCAGTTTCGATGGAGATGTAGCGGATGAAGCACCAGCCAGCCAGCCCGGCCTTCCTGCCCACTTCGCGACGAGATCTATTGCGCGGCGTGGCCTGCGGATTCGGTTCGCTGGCCATGGCCGGTTTGTGCCAGAACAAAAGTTGGGCGGCGACCGGCAGTCCGCTCGCCCCCAAGCCGACACATCATCCGGCGCGGGCCAAGCGTGTGATCTTCGTCTTCATGCAGGGCGGTCCGAGTCACGTCGATACCTTCGATCACAAGCCGATGCTCGCCAAGCACGACGGTGAAAAGATCGATTTCTTCAACGCCCGCTCGCGCGTTGTCAGGAAAGAACCGGTGATGAAGTCGCCGTGGAAGTTCCGTCCCTATGGCGAGTGCGGCCACATGTGTTCGGAATTGTTTCCTGAGATTGCCCAGCACGTCGACGATCTTTGTTTCATCCACAGCATGCAAACGGAAGGAGTGGCCCACGGACCGGCGACACTCTTCTTGCACACCGGGGCGACGAACCTGATTCGGCCTTCGGTCGGCGCTTGGGTAACCTATGGCCTGGGCACGGCAAATCAGAGTTTGCCCGGTTTTATTACGATCAATCCTCCGCCAACCAAAGGCGGACCGCGCAATTACAGCAACGCGTTTCTGCCGTCGGCCTACCAAGGCACGGCAATTGGCCGGCCGGGCGTTTCGATTCGCGAAGCGCGGATTCGCAATACCGAGAACCCTCAGCGTTCGCTTGCCGAGCAGCGCGAACAGCTCGACCTGTTGCAGGCGATGAACCGGTTGCAGCTCGATCGCCGCGCGCACGCCGAAGAATTGGAAAGCGTGATCGAGTCGTACGAACTCGCCTTCCGCATGCAGATGGAGGCACCGGGCGTGTTCGACCTGTCGGACGAACCGGCCGAAACGCTGGCCCAGTATGGGATCGGCGAGAAGGCGACCGACGAATTCGGCCGCCAATGCCTGCTCGCCCGCCGGTTAGCCGAGGCCGACGTGCGCTACATTCAAATCAACTACTCCGATAACGGCGCCACGCCGCGTTGGGATCAACATTCGAAGATCCAACAACATGCCGTACATGCCAAGGCGACCGACAAGCCGGTGGCCGGTCTGTTAGCCGATTTGAAAAGGCGCGGTCTGCTGGAAGATACACTCGTGTGGTGGGGGGGCGAATTCGGCCGCACTCCGTTTACGCAGGGCAACGATGGCCGCGATCATAATCCCAAGGGCTTTACTGTTTGGCTGGCCGGCGGCGGCGTGAAACGCGGTTTTGCCCACGGCGCGACCGACGAGTTCGGTGACTCGGCCGTCGAGAACCGTGTCCACATGCACGACCTGCACGCCACCGTGCTCCATCTCTTGGGCATGGACCACGAGCGTTTGACCTATCGGCTCGCTGGCCGCGACTTCCGCCTGACCGATATCGCCGGGCGTGTGGTCAACGAATTGTTCGCATAGTCGCGCTGCGCGCCGTTTGGCAGTTAGCGCTGTTTCGCCCGTTCTTGTTCCAGCAACGCGATCCAGGGGCCAATGTAATGGCCGTGGTCGTGATACGTGCGTCCGCTGATCAGGTTGCCATCGACCACGCACGGCTCGTTGACAAACACACCGCCGCACACTTCCAGGTCGAATTGGCACTTCGGCACGGTCGCCATCCGCCGGCCTCGCACGCAATCGGCATAGGCGGGGATTTCAACGCCGTGGCAAACGCTGGCTACCGGTTTGTTCTCGGCGAAGAAATGCTTGGTAATTCGCACCAGATCTTCGTCGTAGCGAATGTACTCCGGTGCACGGCCGCCGGAGAAAAAGATGCCGAGATAGTCGGCCGGATCGATTTCGGCAAATGCGACATCGGCCTGGATCGAGTAGCCTTCCCACTCCTTGGTAATTGTCCAACCCGGTTTGACTTCATGCAGCACCATTTGGTACTGCCGCTTCTCCGGCGCGGCGACTACCGGTTGCATGCCGGCCTCGATCAAGCGGAAGTAAGGGTAAAGCGTGTCGACCGTCTCGGTCGCATCGCCAACGATGATCAGCACCTTGTCCATTGAAGTCTCCCCAGTAGAGCCGTCTGTTCGTGTAGGTCGGAACGAGCGCAGCGCGGTTCCGGCGGTATACATGTTCGCCATGTACGGGTTTGCTCGAACGGCGTCGCTGCGATCCTGGGTCCGGCCTACGGCTTGCGACCATCATTGTCGATACTCGCAGCAAAGAAGCAAGAGCCAAGCAACGGTGAGCTGTGGAAGGTCGCACTTGGGCCGACTAGCAAGCCACGGTTCGGTAACGAGGAAAAACTAACAGCTAACAGCTAACAGCTACTAGGCCAGCTTCCCTCACGCCTCGTCATCCAACTCGCCGAGCACGTCCTTATACTTCGACAGCGCAGTGTTGAGTTGTTTGCGCAGGGCGGTGAGTTGTTTGTCTTGCGATTGGCTCGATTCCATCAGCGGAACCAACCACGATTGCATGAGCTTGAATTGCTCGCGGATCACGGCCAGGATGGTGCGCGGGATGCGGTTCGTGATTTCGATCTTGTGATCCGAACCCTGACCTGCGGCGGTCGCGCCGCGTAACTGCTCGGCCCAATGGGCCAGTGTCTCAATGGCCTCGGGAGAGAACGTCGCCTTCATCTCGGCCGGAATGGCTGCTTTGGCTTCGTGCAGACGTTGCAGTTCCGCGAGCCCGCCGGTTAGCGACTGTTGCAGCGCGTCGAGGTCGGCGCGGAACGCGGTGAGTCGCCCTTCGAGCGCCGCTTCCTCTTCGGCCTGATCGTCGGCCGCCAGTTGGGCGACGCCATGAACGACTGCATCGCGAATCGCGTCGAGCCCGTCGCTGAAAACACCCATCTGCGCAATGACCTGGCCGAACTTGTCGCCGGGATCGATGCCGCGCATCTTCAGGTTCTGGCGGAAGGTCTTCTTGATTTCTTCCCACCGCGTTGCTTCTTCCGGGGTGAGCGTCGCGGCCAGTTCCTTGAACTTGAGCAGATTCGACTCGGCGCCGGAAGTAAGCGTTTGGGCGTCGTTTTCGTAGCTCGAATAGATCGCTGTTTCGAGTTCCTGCGGATTCATAATCGGCGACACGCGCTCGGCAATACGGTTGATATTTCGGTATGAGCCCTGTAACTGGAATCGCGGTTCGGTGCGATAGTCGTCGGACTGCGCGGCCGAGCGTATGTATTGCCGATTGACTTTGAGCACCACGTCGCGCACGCGCAACAGGTTGCGCATCGTAGCAGTGTACTGCTCCAACTCGTCGGCCGAGTACGAGCCTTCGAACTCGACTTGAGCATTCGGGTCGGCGGCCAGACGCACGATCTGATGCACGTCGCTGGCGTGACGCGTGGCCAGTGGGGCAAGTGTGGGATTGGAGGTCAGGCAATTTTCCAGATAGCTTAGCTCAAAGACATCGGCGTTGTCGCCAATGATTTCGCCCAGGTTGTACACGTCGGCGCGGTTGGCCAGCATGTCGGGAATCTGGAATCGTTCGCCGCTTTCCGTGTAAGGGTTGCCGGCCATCACCACGCAGACCTTGCGGCCGCGCAGGTCGTAGGTGCGCGTGCGTCCCTTGTAAACGCCTTCGATCTTTCGCTGAGCGTCGCAGAGCGAAATAAACTTC
>JAGQOS010000315.1 GCA_020427265.1 Planctomycetales bacterium | reverse complement strand
CCCGTCGGCGAAGTGACACCCGTTTCCATCGTCGTCGCGGGTCCGGCGCAGATCGCATTCGGCGCTCCGGTCGGTCAGACGACGGGCGGCACATTCCCGCTGTTCGATGCCAGCGGCAATCCCAATCCGGTTCCGTCCGGCGAAGATTATCAGATCCCCATCGAACTCGTTTCCCTGGACCTGGTTGGCTTCGACCCCACAGGCCTTGGTGAAGTGCGCGTCGCAGTGAGCGACGGGCTATCCGCCGCGGGACAACTCACGGTCGGCAACAGTGGCGGCCTGCTCGAGGGCGATAGCTTCTTCGACGTGACCTTCGACATTATCTTCGTCGATCAGGGCATGACGATTGGCGCTGACTCGTCGACCAACATCGGCGCAAGCTTCACAACGGCCGATGCGATCTCGGCGAACAATGCAATTTGGTTGCCGGCGTCGGCGGCGGCCACGGGCCTGTCGCAATTGCTGCTCGACGACGCGGGAACGCTCTGGGATACGCTCGTGTCGGTCGCTACGCGTCCCTTGCGAGCAACGCCAATCAAGCGGTACATCGTTCAAGAAGATTTGGTGTTCGGCAACCAGCCCGACTTGCCGGGTTCGATTCATGGCCTGAAGTTCGACGACCTGAACGCCAACGGCGTGCTCGACGCCGGCGAACCGGGCGTGGCCGACGTAACGATCGTGCTCTCATGGAACGATGCCGCAGGTCAGGCGCAGTCGCTTTCGACCACGACCATGACCAACGGCGAGTTCTGGTTCGAGAACCTGGACCCGCGGATTCAGTACAGCGTTACGGAACAGGTTCCCAGCGGGACCGTACAAACGACCGCAAATCCGCCCGCCATCCTTCTTGGGCCGGCCGGCATTGAATGGGTCGCCACGCAGCAGCAGAAGGACGCGCTGGTGGCCGGCGGCCACAACCCGGCGCTGGTCGAGATCGAGCCTTTACTGGCTTTCGGCAACGCCTACGACGGATCGATCCACGGTTTCAAGTTCTCTGATCTCGACTCCGACGGCATCTGGGATGCCGGCGAACCGGGCATGGAAGGCGTTGAAATCGTGCTGACCTGGAACGATGCGGCCGGCCAAACGCAAACGCTTTCGACCTTGTCGATGGCCAACGGCGAATTCTGGTTCGAAAACCTTACGGCTGGGCTCACCTATGCGCTTACCGAAGTCGTGCCGGTCGACACCCTGCAATCAACGGCGGATCCGGCGCCGATCTTCGTCGAGTCGAACGTCGAATATGTCGCTACACAAGCACAGGCCGACGTACTCGTTGCCGCCGGCCACCCGGCCGACCGAATCGTCGTCGATGCCACGCTCGTTTTCGGCAACAAACCCGATGTTCCCGGTTCGATTCACGGCTACAAGTTTGAAGACCTGAACGTCAACGGCATCGACGACAACGAACCACGCCTCGAAGGCGTCACGATCACCCTTACTGGCGACGTCGACCGAGACGGCATGCCGGATACCGTCGTGGTGCAAACGGATGTCAACGGGCAGTATAACTTCGAAAACCTGCGGCCCGGCGATTACACGATTACTGAAACTCCGCCCGCCGGCTCCATCAACACCACGCCGCTTTCGTTCGACGTTACCGTTTTGAGCGGCCAGGAACTTGTCGCGGAAGCCGGCCAGTCGAGTGTCGATCCCGAGAACGTCGAAGACCCCCGCGTTGAAGTTGTGATCGGGCCTATTCTCGCCTTCGGCAACGCCTTCGAAGGTTCGATCCACGGCTTCAAGTTCGACGACGCGAATGGAAACGGCATTTGGGACGAAGGCGAGTCCGCCGTCGAGGGCGTCGAAATCCATCTGGCTTGGAACAATGCCGCCGGCCAACCGCAATCGACTTCAACGACCACGATGACCAATGGCGAATACTGGTTTGAAAACCTGATTCCGGGCCTGACTTACACGGTTACCGAAACCGTTCCCGATCGCTGGCTGCAGCGAACGGATAATCCGCCGCCCATTACCATTCTCAGCGGAATTGAATGGGTCGCCACGCAAGCACAGGCCGATGCGCTGGTTTCGGGAGGACACGATCCGACGCGGATTGGGATCGAACCGCTGCTGGCGTTCGGCAACGAGTTTGAACCGACCGGATCGATTCATGGCTTGAAATTTGAAGACTCGAACGCCAATGGCCAGTTCGATCCCGGCGAACCGCCGCTCGAAGGCATTACGATCGAACTGAGCTGGACCGACGAACTCGGCCAAACGCAATCGCAATCGACCACGACCATGTCCGATGGGCAATACTGGTTCGAGAACCTGCCGCCGCTCATCGAGTATACGGTCTCGGAAATCGTGCCACTTGGTTCGACTCAGTTGACCGATGCCCCAAGTCTGATTTTCCTGGGACTCGATGTCGAATGGGTGGCGACCCAATCGCAGGCCGACGACCTGATCGCCGCCGGCCATGATCCAGCACGCGTTGAGATCGACCCGTTGTTGGCCTTTGGCAACGCCTTCGACGGCTCCATTCACGGCTTGAAGTTCGAAGACCTCGACGGCGATCGCGTGCACGACGCAGGCGAACCATTGCTCGAAGGCGTGGAAATCGTGCTCGGCTGGACCGACTCAGCGGGGCAATCGCAGAGCCAGTCGACCTTTACGATGGCCAATGGCGAGTATTGGTTTGAAGATCTCGAAGCTGGCCTCGCGTATACGGTTACCGAGATTTCACCCGCCGGCATGACGCAATCGACGCTCAATCCAGCGCCGATCCTGCTCGCCTCGGGCATCGAATATGTCGCCAATCAACAGCAAGCCAACGATCTCATCGCCGCCGGGCTCGATCCCTCGCGCGTGGTGATCGTGCCATTGCTTGCTTTTGGCAACTACCGTTCGGTAACTGTCACTGGCCAGAAGTTTGAAGACCTCGACGGCGACGGCGTGAAGGACGCGGGTGAACCTGGCGTGTCCGGTGTAACGATTCGTCTCTTCGGAACGACCGGAGCCGGCCAGAACATCAACATCACAACGTCCACGGGCACCGGCGGCGGCTATTCGTTCACTGGCGTTGCGCCCGGCAATTATCGCGTTGCCGAAACCGTGCCGAGCGGCTGGAATGCGAGCACGGCGACAACCGTCGGCCCCTTTGCGCTAACCAGCGGAACGACACTCGCAGGCATCGACTTCGGCAACTTCGTGCGGGGCTCCATTCACGGCCATAAGTTCGAAGACGTCAACATTAACGGCGTCGACGACACCGAACCGCGACTCGAAGGCGTGCGCATCGTGCTTACCGGGCAAACCGGCGCTGGCGCCAATGTTAACCGCACGGTGTTCACCGACGCGAGCGGCGAATACGAATTCCTCAATCTGAATCCCGGCACGTATACCGTTACTGAGACACCGCCTGCTGGCAGCGTCGCGACCACGCCGGTGTCTTACAACGTCACGGTGCAAAGTCGGGAAGAATTGGTCGCGATTGCAGGCCAATCGAACGTCGATGCAGGCAATCCCGGCGAGTTGCGCACCGAGGTGGTGGTTGGACCGCAACTTGCGTTTGGCAACGCGTTCGACGGCTCGATTCATGGATACAAGTTCGAAGACATCGATGGCGACGGCACTTGGGATGCCGGCGAACCGCCGCTGGAAAACGTGGAAATCGTTCTTTCCTGGACCGATTCAGCCGGCCAATCGCAAACGCTTTCGACCTTCACGATGGCCGACGGCCAGTATTGGTTCACCGATCTCGAGGCGGCCCTCGAGTACACGGTTACCGAAATCGCGCCGTCGGGAAGTTTCCAAACCACTCAAAATCCAGCCCCGATTTTGCTGTTCTCCGATTTCGAATGGGTCGCCACGCAGGCGCAGGGCGACGATCTCATCACTGCCGGGCTCGATCCGAGCCGCGTCATGATCGATCCGCATTTGGCGTTTGGCAATCAGTTCGGAGCGCCGGGATCGATTCATGGCTTGAAGTTCGACGATCTGAATGTCAACGGACTCTTCGACCTGGGCGAGCCCGGTGTCGAGGGCGTCGAAATCACGATCGCGTGGGTCGACGACCTCGGTCAATCGCAATCGCTCTCGACCACGACGATGAACGACGGCCAGTATTGGTTCGAAAACATTCAGTCGGGCATCACCTACACGGTGCGCGAGAGCGTTCCCGCCGGTTCCCAACAGACCACGACCGATCCTAATCCCATTCTGGTCGCCGCCGGTGTCGAGTGGGTCGCTACCCAGGCGCAAGCCGACGCCCTGATCGCCGCCGGCCACGATCCCGGATTGGTTGAAATCAATCCCCTACTCGCCTTCGGCAACGCCTACGACGGTTCGATTCATGGCCTCAAGTTCGAAGACCTCGACGCCGACGGTGTGTTCGACGCCGGCGAACCGGGCCTCGAAGGTGTTACGATCGTGCTCACTTGGACCAACACGGCCGGTCAATCGCAGTCCAGTTCGACGACGACCATGGCCAACGGCGAATACTGGTTCGAAGGCTTGGAGCCGGGACTCACGTACACGGTGCGCGAACAAGCACCCAGCGGAACGGTGCAAACCACGGCCGATCCCGCAGCGATTCTGGTTCTATCCGGCGTCGAATGGGTCGCCACACAAGACCAGGCCGATGCGCTCGCCGCCGGGGGGCACGACCCAACGCGAATCGAAATCGATCCATTGCTTGCATTCGGCAATGCTTCCAACGGTTCCATTCACGGTCTCAAATTCGAAGATCTCGATGCCGACGGCCAACTCGATCCGGGCGAGCCCGGCATCGCTGGCGTAACGATCCTCCTGACCTGGACCGACGCGGCCGGCCAGGCGCAGTCGGACTCGACCCTGACCATGGACAATGGCGAATTCTGGTTCGAAAATTTGCCTGCGGGGCTGACATACACCGTTCGAGAAACAGCGCCCGCCGGATCGACGCAAACCACGGAAGATCCGGCACCAATCCTCCTCGAATCGGGCGTCGAGCACGTCGCCACACAACAACAGGCCATCGATCTGACCGCCGCCGGGCTCGATCCGGCCGATGTGGTCATTAACCCCTTGTTGGCCTTCGGCAACGCCTTTGACGGAGCGATTCATGGACTGAAATACGAAGACTTGAACGCCAACGGAATCCTCGATGCTGGCGAACCGACCATCGAAGGCGTCACCATCGCACTCACCTGGCAAGACGCATCCGGCGCAGCGCAGTCGTCTTCCACCACGACGATGGCGAACGGCGAATACTGGTTCGAAGATCTGGTTGCTGGCCTGACCTATACGGCGCGAGAAGAAGCGCCGATCGGCTCAACGCAAACGTCGGCCAACCCGGCGCCGATTTATCTTGAATCGGGCATCGAGTGGGTTGCCACACAGGCTCAGGCCGATACGCTCATCGCCGCAGGACTTGATTCAGCGCGCGTGCGCATCGACGCGGACCTGGCTTTTGGAAATCATTTTGGGTCGGTCGGATCGATTCACGGCCTTAAATTCGACGATCTGAACGCCAACGGCGTGTTGGATGCGGGAGAGCCAGGAATCGAAGGGGTAGCAATTCTACTGACCTGGAACGACGCCACCGGAACGCCCCAATTGCTCTCGACCACGACCATGGCTAACGGCGAATTCTGGTTCGAAGACATCGAAGCCGGCCGCACGTACACGGTCCGCGAACAAGCGCCCACCGGCAGCACGCAGACGACGACCGATCCGGAACCGATTCTAGTTGCCCCGGGGGTTGAGTGGGTGGCCACGCAAGATCAGGCCGACGCGCTCGCTGCCGCCGGCCAAGATCCCGCCTTGATCGAGATCGATGCGTCGCTGGCTTTCGGAAATGCGTTCGATGGTTCGATACACGGCCTGAAGTATGAAGACCTGAATGCCAACGGCGCATTCGATGCTGGCGAGCCAACGCTGGAAGGCATTACCATCCTGCTTACCTGGCAAGATGCGAGCGGCCAAAACCAATCGCTCTCGACCACGACCATGGCCGGCGGCGAATACTGGTTTGAGAATCTAGCGGCCGGACTTACCTACACGGTGCGTGAGCAGGCTCCGGCCGGCAGCACG
>JAGQOS010000314.1 GCA_020427265.1 Planctomycetales bacterium | reverse complement strand
CGCCTGGCTGTTTCTCGCGCGGCGGCTTCGCCGTGGCGAAGAATTGATCGACGCCGCTCCGCGACGCCTTGCGCGCTGGACTGGCATCGACATGATTGCGATTCTTCTGCTGTACATGCTGCTCTGCACGGCCGCCGGCCGGGCGCTGGGCGTCGAGGTCGATCCCAAGACCGGCCTGCCGCTCCCCGGGGGCGAAAGGGTTTTCATATTTGCGTTTGCCCTCGGCGGTTTGCTTGCCGTGCCGTTGGGCGCGGCGTTGCTCGGCTATCGTTGGCGCTGCGCTCCGGTCGACTTAGGATTGCCGACTCGCTGGAACGACCTGCGCGACGACGTGTTCTGGGGCGCGGTCGGCTTCGCCGCCTGCGCGCTGCCGGTGTTGCTCGTGCATACGCTGCTCGTGATTCTTACGAACCGATTCTTTCCCTATCGGCACGAGGTGATCGAAACGTTGGCCAGCGATCCTTCGTCGAAGACGCTCCTCGTCATGGTGTTTAGCGCCGTGATCGCCGCGCCGCTGTGGGAGGAGTTCGCCTTTCGCCTGTTATTGCAAGGTTGGTTGCAGAGAGTCGTGCGGCAAAGTTCGCTCGAGGCGGCGCCGCTGGAAGGCGAGGACGGCCGGCTCAACTTTCCGCTGTTGCCGGCCCGTTTGAGTTGGCTGCCGATCGTCGGCAGCGCGATCCCGTTCGCCTCGATGCACTTGGGCCAGGGACTTGCGCCGGTGCCGCTGTTTCTGCTCGGCATCGTGCTCGGCTATCTCTATCGGCAAACGCAGCGGATTGTGCCGTGCATCGTGTTGCACGTGCTGTTCAACGCGACGGCCATCGCCACGGCCTGGATGGCCCTGCAATTGGGCGAGCCGCTCCATTAACGCCGTGCGTCTAGAGAAGGACGCCCGGGCGACTCGGCGGATCATTCTCCGACGATGCTTCCGCCGCGCAATTGCACGATCCGCTGGGCGACTCGGTCGGCCTGGACGCGGTCATGGGTAACCCAGACGCATGCGCGCTGCGTTGCTGCTTCGGCGAGCCAGCCGTCGACGAGCGTTTCCACTTGTGCGGTCGAATCGGCATCGAGCGCCGCCGTGGGCTCATCGAGCAACAACACTTCGGGGGCCAATTGCATGGCGCGGAGCAGCGCGACAATCTGCGCTTCGCCCCCGGAGAGATCGCGGCCGAGTTTCGCGAGGAACGAGGCGTCGCGCCCCAGTGTCGTCAGTCGGGCCACAATTCCGGCCCGATCGAACGACCGGTCGCGATGTGCGGCCAAGGCGAACGGTTCCCGCAAAATCCCTTCGACCAGACCTTCGCTCAGCGCCGGGCGTTGCTGTAAGTACACGATGCGCGAGCGGAAGCGAGGAATCTCGGCGGCCGTGACCCGCTGGCCATGCCAGAAGACCTCGCCGGTGGAGAGCGGATCGAGCAACACCAGGGCCCGCAGCAGCACCGACTTGCCACTTCCCGTGGGCCCGAGAATCGCCACTCGCTCACCGGCGTACAATTCCAGCGAAACTCCGTCGAGCAACGTGCGCCCATCGGCAACCCGGCTCAACCCGTGGGCTGCCAACAACGGCGCGGAGTGGTTTGTCGGCAATGGTCCGGTAGATTCGCTCAAGTGATTTTGCCGCTGATTAGAGATTGCCGGTCAAGATTCTCGTGGGTTGGTCGCCACCGATGCCGCCAGGGAGAAAATAATTCAGGTAATGGAACACAACGGGAGCGACGAGCAGCAGGCTGTCGAAGCGATCGAGCAAGCCGCCATGTCCCGGGATCGTGGCGGCCATGTCTTTCACGCCCAAGTCACGTTTGATCGAAGAGATGACCAAATCGCCGGCCTGCCCCAACACGCTGATGATCAGGCCCAGGGCGATCCAATGAATAGGTTGATCGAGCGGCGTGTCGCGCAGGACCGAATGCCCGACGAACGCGCTGAGCAAGCTCGTAAGCACGATGGCGCCGATCGCGCCGCCCCAGGTTTTATTCGGGCTGGTTGCGGGCAACAGCTTGCGGCGGCCCAGGGTCTTTCCGGCCAGATAGGCAAACACGTCGTTCAGTTCCGTGCAGATCAGGATCCACAGCAACAGCGGGCGAAACCGGATGTCGTTGGTTAAAAAGGCCAGGTGGCCGAGGCTCATGCCAAAGAGCGCGAAGCCAATCGTGGCCAACGCAACGCGTTGGATATAGCCTTGGGGACGATCGGGCGCCAGGCCCAGGACGACGATCAGGCAAATGCCCAGCGGCCACGAAGCGGTAAACAACCCCATCCAATGATCGAGCGCCGCAAAGTAGGTGAGCAAAATCGCCACGATTACCGACGCCGTCGCGCTGCGCGAGGAACGCAGTCCCGTTGCCCGGCCGTATTCGCCAAAACAGAACAGGCTGAGCAGGAGAAAGAAGCCGCAAACCCAGGCTGCGCCAAGCAGGATCGGCACGATCATGGCGGCTGATAGGACGTACCAGCTACGTGTCCGCGCGAGAAGTTCGGCGTAAGTCTCCGGCGAAATTCGCTCGGTTCCGCGCAAAACGCGCACGAGAATCGAAGCGGTGATCAGCGCCAAAACAACCAGTACGACAGCGCCGATCGTGACCGGATGTTCGAAGGCGCGCCCTGCGCCGAATAGTCGTTCGGTGCTCGTCATGAGGCGGCCTCGGCAAGGTAACGCGACGCGCGGCGCAGCCGCCGTATGGCGGTCGCAATTCCGCCGGCTGCGATCACGATCAGCACGAGTGTGGCTTCACCGAGGGCTATACGCCAGATGCCGGGCGAGCAGGCTAAATAGACGGCCAAGGCCGTAGTCAGCGCCATTCGCTGTGGCTTGGCCATCGGCCCGCAGAAGTCGTTCGGCGCGCCGATCGACTTCGCCATGGCCCGCACGTAGGCGACGAATACGGAAACCAGCGCGGCAAACAATCCCCAGGCAGGCGCGCCCGTGGCGGCGTAGCCCAGCCCGATCATCACGGCGGAGTCGGATACGCGATCGGGAACTTCGTTATAAAGTTCGCCGCGGACCGAAGCGATGCCGCGCTGGACAGCGACCATGCCGTCGAACAAATTGCAGAGCAATCGGACCTGGCACAGCAGCCCGCCGGCCAGCCACAGCATGCGCTGCGTGATTGCTTCCGCATGATTCGTGCCGAAAAAGCAGACGCCCGCCCCGATGGCCGCCAGCATGCCGACGATGGAAATTTCATTGGGGGAGACGCCACGCGCGACCAATTGGTTGGTGATCGAGGCGGCCCACCGCGTGTCGCGGCTCTCAATGGGCCTCCGGTCGGTGGGCTCGTAGGCCGGCTTGCTCATGGTTATTTCCCCATCAAGTACATGCCGACAATCAGCAGCGCCATGCCCGCGACATTGGTCGCCGAAATCGGCGTGCCATAAGCCCGCCAACCAATCAGCGCCGCCCAAATGAATGTCGAGGCATAGATCGGATACAGCACGGTCAGCGCGCCGCCTCGCTTGAAGGCCGCTACGAAGAGCACCATCACGGCGATGTAACAAACCACTCCGGCCGCAAGACGCGGGTTCAGTGCGTAGCTTTGCCAGGTGTCGTTCGTGGCGTCGGCGCCGCTCTTGTAGAGATATTGTCCAATGGCTCCCACCAAGGCGGCGATCGCGAAAAAGGCGATACTGGCGAGGGAGGTCGGAGTTGGCATGGAGTGGTTCGCTTCGAGTGAGTGTGAACGGTTTTAATATGAGAGTGGTTATCGAATTCGTTTCAATGCCAGCGTTTTTATTTATCGAATCGTCAGACCGCTGGGCAGCGATTCGCCAAAAACACTTCCCTGCTCTTCGGTATCGAGTTGGCCCCCTTCGCGCACCAGGGTAAGGAAATGGTTCGACGCCCCGCGCGCACGCATCCAAGCGAGGACGCGCTCGCGCAACGCGTCTTCGGAATCGAGATGCCGGTCGCCGGTCTTGCGGCCGAGTTGTAAAGCGGCCAGCACGACGACAGGATCGTCCAGCGGCAGTTCCATCAGCCGCGGCAGCCACTTGCCAACCACGGCGGCCGGCACGACCGCGTTCATCGGGCCGTAGGCCGGCACGCGTGTGCCGAGCCGCCCGAGTGTCCAAACCAGCGCCGGCGCAACGGCGTCCATCTTGCGCTTGGCCGCCAGGTCGAGCACCATGTCGCCCAGGTCGATCTTCGCCCTGAGCGGCAGCAGTTCCAAAGCGCCGAGCAAACGCCAGGTTTCGATCGATTCCTTGCCGCGCAAAGAAAGATCGGCCCCCTGCCCTTTCTGCAACACCAGTTGCCGATGCAGACCGCGTACACTCTTGATCAACGGATCGGCCAGCGCCACTTGCGCCCCCGCCGGCAACCCGCCGGCGATGCGCCGCCAGAGAATGCGCGCCTCAACCGCCACGGCCGGCGCATGATGGGCCAGCTTGCCTTGGGCAATTTTTCGGGTCTCGGCCACGCGCCAATCGTCGACCGCCATGCCGAAACCCGGTCGCAGCGCGAAGCCGATCAGGTTCAGCCAGCGGGCCTCGTGCTGCGGGCTCTTCCGCCTGCCGGCTTCGACTTCGAGCAGGGCCTCCCAAATACGGCGCAGCAGGCTCGGCGGCCAATCCCAACGGCCGCTGCCGAGCGCCTCGCTGAGCCGCGCCACAAGTTCCGCCGGTTTCGCCTGGCCGCCGTCGCCGAACGTCTCCTCGATCGCGCGGCGGCATTCGGTCCATGCCGACTCTTCCAGGAAGCCGGCTTGCTCGCCGGCGCCTTCGTGCGCGGCAACGTCGGTTTGGGTCGCGGCGCGCACGTCGAATTGCAAACGCCAACTCCGCGGACCGTCGCTCTCGGCGCACCAGAGATCGAGTGTGCCAATTTCGGTCAGCCGCGCATGAAGCGACACATCCACGACACCGGCTTCGCGACGCTTGCGCGTTTGCAGCACTGTGCGAATGGGCGGCAGCGCCGTCATTTGTTCCGCGTCGACTTCCACCAACGCCCCGGCCGGATCGGTAAGCCGCGTGCTCGAAACATACAGCGGAAACTCGACCGGTGTCGCCACTTGCAGTTGAAAACGATGGGCCGACAGGTCAACTTCGTCACCCGCTTCGGTGCTGGCCGGCGCCAGGCAAACGGCCCGCGGCGGCGATCCATCGACACCGATGTAATACGATCGCGCCAGGCTGGCCGAGATTTTGACACCCAACCCGCGCCGCACCAATCCGTAATAGGCCGCGCCGCGCGCGACCATCACGTCGAGGCGATCGCCGTCGAGCATTTCCGGTCGCCACGGTTTCTCGGGCGTGGAAAACCAGTGCGCGATCTGTTCGGCAATTCGTTCACACAGCACAGGTGAATTGAAGGGGCCGCCGGCGAGCAGCACTTTGTCGGGGCGGGCCGGATCGTGAGCGGCGGCCGGTTGCTCGTCGTCGAGGCCCGCGTGGCGATGCGCGGTGAGAAACGCCGCCAGATACTTGGTAATCGCCGGGTCGGCGGCATACGGCAGGCCGAACTCTTGAAAACCCGATTGTCGCGCGTCGGGACGGACATCGAGTTCCACGCGCGGGAAGAATCCTTCGACCAGCAGCGTGCGCGCTTCGTCGCGCGTCAGGTCCGCCTTGAGGCCGCCGCCGATCAGTTTCGCCCCGCTGCTCGGCAAATGCACGGTTGTTTGCTCGGGAGCATCGGGCGCGAGCAGCGTTTCCTTGGCCTGCCGGCAAACGCGATGCAGAGTCGACCATTGCCTCGCCTCAAGCTTCTTGCCCAGCTTCGCTTCCAAGTGTCGCGCCAGGGCCAGGTCGAGATTGTCGCCGCCGAGGATCAGGTGGTCGCCGACCGCGACACGATGGAATTGAACGTTGCCGTCCTGGCCTTGCCGCACGCGGATGAGCGTGAAGTCGCTCGTGCCGCCGCCGATGTCGCAGACGAGAATCTTCTCGCCCGGCCGCACGCGCGACTCCCAATCGTCGAGGTGCCGGGCCACCCAGGAATAAAACGCCGCTTGCGGTTCTTCAATTAGCACAACCCGCGGCAGCCCCGCCTTAGCGGCGGCTTCGACCGTAAGTTCGCGCGCCACTTCGTCGAACGAAGCCGGCAGAGTCAG
>JAGQOS010000313.1 GCA_020427265.1 Planctomycetales bacterium | reverse complement strand
CGGCGGCAAGCTGCGTGCAAGCGACGACGCGTCGGTGCGCCGCCTGGCGGTTGAATTGGCGCTCAAATTCAACGATACGACCGCGCTCGACGAGTTGCGCCGTCAGGCGGCCGATCCGACTTTGTCCGCGCCGCTGCGCGAACAAGCTCTCGCCGGCTTGCTGGCCAAGAAGGATGCCGGACTCGCATCGCAATTACTCGCACTGACTGACGATCCCGCCGTGCGCCGTGCGGCGATCCGCGGCCTGGCTCAATTCGACCTGCCCGAAGCGGCCGCGAAACTGCTGTCCCGCTACGCCGAATTCGATGCGCCGACGCGCGCCGATGTGCTGCAAACCGTCGCCGCCCGCTCGTCGGGTGCGCGTTTGCTGTTGGCAAAGATTGCCGATGGCGAGATTCCCGCCGCCGATCTGTCGGCATTTACCGCCCGTCAGATCGCCAGCCTGGGCGATAAACAACTGACCGCGCAATTGAAAGCCGTCTGGGGCGAGGTTCGCAGTTCGGCCGCCGACAAGACGCGGCTCATCGAGCAATACAAACGCCGCTTCACACCCGCAGCCCTGGCCCGCGCCGATCGAGCGGCCGGTCGCGCGGTCTTTGAGAAGACCTGCGCAAATTGCCATCGCTTGTTTGGATCTGGCGGTGCGATCGGCCCCGACCTGACCGGGTCGCAGCGAGCGAATCTCGATTACCTGCTGCAAAACGTGATCGACCCCAGCGCGTCGGTGGCCAAAGATTTCCAAATGCAAACCTTCGCCACCGACTCGGGGCGAGTCATCACCGGACTGGTCGTTGAAGAAACAGAAAGCGCAATCGTCGTGCAAACGCAAACGGAAAAGCTTGTCGTGCCGCGCGACGAAGTGGAAGCGCGCAGCGAATCGAACCTCTCGCTCATGCCCGAAGGGCTGCTGCAGCCGTTGAGCGCCGGCGAAACGATGGATCTCATCGCTTATCTAGTCGGTTCGACACAAGCGCCCCTGACGACGCAACCATGATAGCTTGTTAGTCTGTTGCGTACTTGCCGCCGATTTCAATCAACGCGGAACGCAGCGCCGCGTGCTCGTCGCGCAGCGGCCGTAAGCTCGTCGGCCGTACAGCCATCGAGAGTTGACGAAATATCCCGCGCACCGCCGCCGGCGCCGCTGGCCAATAGGAAAGCGCCATCACGCCGGCCGGCGCCAGGGCGACAACGCCTGGCACAATCCAAGACCAAGGCGCGGCTTGCCACAGAGCGAACGCCACCGCCGCCAAATACCAAATCAAGTAAACCGGCAAACCGATCAACAGGCGATAGAAGGACACGGCCGTGCGCCCCGGTGGAGTGGCGAGTCGAGCCAGCAATCGTGTGACGGCGAATGGCACGAGGTGGAAAACGGTCGCGGCCACCGCGATGGGAAACAGCACACCGAGCCCCAGCGCTTTCATGACCAGGGCCAGGCAGGCGAGCGCCGGCGAGCGGCCGAGTACCTCGGCATCGAGCGGCAAGCCGGCTTGCTGCAGCTTTCGCCGATGTGCACCGATGCGCTCGCTCAGTTGCGCGGCTTCGTCGGGCTCGCTGGCAGAGTACCGATTGATGCCGTCGGCGATCCGTTTGCGAAGTTGCAATGCTTCGATCCCATGGCCGGAGCCGAAGAGCATTTCCAAATCGTGCACGCGGTCTTCGAACAGAGGATCGTCCAGGTGGACCACCACGCGTTTGAGCCGTGCGCCCAGTTCCTCGGTCAGCTCGCGCAGGGCTTTTCGATCGCCGAGCTCGCGCGTGCCGAAAAACTGGGCCGTGGCGATCGGCTCGCCGACATCCACCCAAACCGCGCTGCGGAACTGCTCTTTCCGTTCGTACACAAGACCGATCGGCACGATCGTCACTTCGCCGGCGCCGCCTTGCAGCGCGCCAACGGCCATGCGTCCCGCGCCGGAGCGAACCATTTCTAATTGCATGGCGTCGTGCGATTTGCCTTCGGGAAAGATCCCCATCGCCGCGCCGGTCGCCAGCACTTTGGCGCCTTGATCCAGGCTTTCCACGTTGCGCCGCACCTGACGGGCATCGTCCTGACCGCGAAAGGCGGGAATCATTCCCAGCGCGTACATCAATCGCCCCAACACGGGTGTTTTGAATAGCGGCGCTTTGGCCATAAAGCGCACCGGCCGCCGGCTGGCGATGCCGATGACGACCGGATCGAGCAGCGAATTAGGATGATTGCCGCACAGCAAGACCGCGCCTTGCTGGGGAATGCGCTCGCCGCCGGTGACTTTGATCTGTCGATAGTATTTGCCGACAATCCAGCGCGTGACGCCGCGAAGCAACCGACTTGCCAGGGTAGGACTCGCTGCAGTCATTCATGGCCACCCGTTCATCGCCGGCGCGCCAAGAAAGCGACCGTCGCTTTGCGTTGGGAGCCCGCGTGTTCCGCTATCTTGCGTTCGCCGCATCAAAAGTGCAAGACGAACCTGCGAGGGCAAAGCGCCGTGATTATGGCCAAGTTGCGCAGGAGAACTGCAAAGTCGGGGTCTGGTCCATTTTTCGGCGGGTAACGGATGCAACATGGGTACAATCGTCGGCCGAAAACATGGACCTGACCCCTTCGCCTTTGACTTTGCAGTTCTCCTGCCAAGTTGCGATTAGTGTGTTCATTTCTCTGGCAGGTTGCCGGCTGCGCGTGCTAGAATCGTCGCCATGCCCACCCCTTCGTTCGACAACCTGGCGCCTCGTTCGCTGCGCACGGCAGCGATGTTGCTGTTGATGATCATGCTGGTTGAAGCGAGGGCCGAGGAGGCGTACTTGAATCGCTGGCGATTTGAGCCCAGCGACATTCGCGATGGCCGCGTGATTCCGCGCGCCGGCGAGCTGGCCGCCGCCATCGCAGGCCCCGTGCGTTTCAGCGACACGCCGCCTCGGCGATTGTTGCTCGATGCCAAGGCGAGCGAGGTTACGCTTGCAACAGACCTTGCCCAAGTGCAGCTCCCTGCTCAGGTATTCACAGCCGAAGCTTGGGTGCAATTGGAGACGACGCTGGAATGGGGCGGCATCGTCGGCGCCATCCAGGACAACGGCAACTTTGAAAAAGGCTGGCTGCTGGGCACACGCGCGGACCGATTCTGCTTCGCCCTTTCCACCCAAGACGCCGATGACGGCGACGGCCGCATCACCTATTTGCAGTCCGAATCGGTATACGAGCCGGGGCATTGGTACCATGTGGTCGGCACATACGATGGCTCGGTGCAACGCCTTTACATCGACGGCAGGTTGCGCGGCGAAGCGCGGGAGCAGTCGGGCGCGATCAACTACCCGAGCCAGGCCGTCTACTGCATGGGCGCGTATCGCGACGATAACGAATACTTTCGTCATGCCGGGGCGCTGGGAGAAATCTGCATCTACGAACGCGCCTTGAGCGTGGCCGAAGTCGCGGCGCGATTCGAAACGAGCATTCAGGAATATCCCGGCATCGAGCCCGAAACACCGCAAGCCATTGGTTGGCCAACCTTTCAACGCGACAACGCGCGCACGGGCATTACGCCGGAGCAGCTCGCTTTGCCGCTTGCGCTCGAATGGGTCCATGCCGCCCGTTTGCCACCTGATCCGGCCTGGCCGCCGCCGGCGAAACAAGATTTTTGGAACGGGCATTTCAATTTACAACCGCGCGTGATTTACGATCGGGCGTTTCACGTAGTTAGCGTCGATGGCCGCGTCTTCTTCGGCTCTTCGTCGGAAGATCTTGTGACCTGTCTCGACGCCCAAACTGGCCAGCCGTTATGGAAATTCGATACCAACGGACCGGTGCGTCTCGCGCCGCACATCGAGGCTGGCCGTGTCTACTTTGGGGCGGACGATGGTTGTGTATACTGTCTCGACGCCGACACAGGTGATCTGCGGTGGCGATTCGAGGCCGCGCCGGCCAAGCGTCTGCTGCCGGGCAACGGTCGGCTAATCTCGGCCTGGCCGGTTCGTTCCGGCGTCTTGGTTCACGACGGCCAAGTTCATTTCGCTGCCGGACTGTTTCCCGTTCAAGGTGTGATTCAATACGCACTCGATGCATCCACGGGCGAGGTCGTTTCGCGCACTAGGCGAGACATTTCGCCACAAGGTTATCAGCAACGCCGGGGCAATCAATTGGTCGTGGCGGCGGGCCGCGCGCCGCAGGCCTACTTCGCCCAGTTGCGGCAACAGCGCAAAGGAAGCGGCGCGTATCTCTGGCAGCTAAGCAAGGATTACCCCTACGCCATCATCGGCGCCGGCGAGCTTCGATTTGTCGGCGGCGATGGCAAGGTGGCGGCGCTCGCCGCCGACGACGGACGCAAACTCTGGGAAGCCCGGGTCGCAGGCCGCGCCTATTCGCTCGCCGTAGCCAATGGCGCGTTGCTGGTAAGCACCGACGCGGGCAAGGTCTACAGCTTCCGACCATCCGGGGGCGCGCTCATTGGACCTGCACCGGTCGAGCGTTCCGATGCCTCGCCGCCAGCCGATGATGCGAGCCCCGCCAGCCAAGAAGCCGCGGCGTTGGCCCGACAGATCATCGAACAGTCACCCACGCAACGCGGCTATTGCCTGGTAATCGGCTCCGGTCGCGGTGAACTGGTCCACGAACTGGCCCGGCAAACCGAATGGCGGCTTGTCGGCCTGGAAAGCGATCCGCAGCTTGTCGCGCACTCGCGCGCGGTCCTGCGCCAGGCGGGATTGTACGGCCGCGCGGCGATTGTCCAAGGTTCGCTCGCAGAATTGCCCTTCGCCGATCGTTTGATGAATCTCGTCGTAACCGTGCCCTCCAGCGCCGAGGGCGACGCGCGCTGTCCGCACAGCGAAATCGAACGGGTCCTGCGTCCGGAAGGGGGCGTTGCGTTGCTCGGCGTGAATGATGAAGTCGCAGCGTTCACGTCAACGCCGTCGTTGCTCGAAGAATCTGCCGCCGAGCGCGGCTGGAAACGCGTGGAAAACGACGGCCACGCATGGCTGACGTTCGTGCGCGGCCCGGTAGACGGCGCTGGCGAGTGGACGCATCTCTATGGTGATCCGGCTAACACGGCCTGTAGCGGCGATGCCCAGGTGGGCGGCGCGCTCGCCTTGCAATGGTTCGGCCAACCCGGGCCTCGGCAAATGATCGATCGACATCACCGCACGGCCGCGCCGTTATATAAGCAGGGTCGGCTCTACATTCCCGGACACGAACATCTCTTTGCCGTCGATGCCTACAACGGCGCGCCGCTGTGGGATTGTGCCCTGCCCGAATTTAGGCGCATTGGCGTGGCGCGCGACCACGGCAATTTGGCCGCCGACGAGGGCACCGTCTACGCGGTCGCCGGCCAGCAATGCCATCGTTTCGACGCCGTGACCGGGGCCGAGCGATCGCCGTTTGCAGCGCCAGCCGGCACGGATGGAAGCGAACGGCATTGGGGTTATATCGCCAGCGTTGGTCCGCTCGTCTACGGCTCGGCGACCATGCCCGGCGCTTCGCGCGGAGGCCAGGGCAAGGCGGCCATCCAGGAGGGCACGTATTTCGACTTCCGCCAGATTGTCACCAGCGAATCGCTGTTCTGCCTCGACCGCGACACCGGCGCTGCCGTTTGGAAGTACGAGGACAATCCCGGCGCGATCATCAATCCGACCATCACGATCGGCGGCGAGCGCATCTACTTCGTCGAGAGCGCGAACACGGCGACGCGTGCTGCTAAAAAGGGCCGCGCGACCTTGGCCGACCTGCTTGGCGCCGGCGCAAATCTGGTGGCGCTCGATGCCCGCAATGGCCGCGTGCGCTGGAAACGCCCGGTCGATTGGAGCGCCATCCAGCATCATCTTTATCTCGCCTATGCCCAAGAGGTGCTGATCGCCGTCGGCTCGCGCAATGTTGATACCGGCAAGAAGGACGACCGCGGCCGCAAGATCGAACAGGTGTGGTACGACACGCAGGCGCTCGATGCGAAGACGGGCCAGATTCTCTGGTCGAGAGAGCAGAACAATCACGACCGCAGCGGCGGCGACCATGGCGAGCAAGACCATCATCCGGTAATCGTCGACCGCGCGGTGCATGTCGAACCGTTGGCCTACGATCTATTGACCGGCGA
>JAGQOS010000312.1 GCA_020427265.1 Planctomycetales bacterium | reverse complement strand
TCAATCGCGCCTTCAGCGCCGCCAGCGCCAACGAGCGTATGCAATTCGTCGATGAAGAGAATCGTGTTCTTCGCACGACGCACTTCATTCATGACCGCCTTAATGCGTTCTTCGAATTGACCTCGGTACTTAGTGCCGGCCACCATCATGGCGAGATCGAGGACCACGATACGCCGGTCGACGAGCAATTCGGGAACGTTTCCTTCGACCACGCGTTGGGCAAATCCCTCGACAATAGCTGTCTTACCAACGCCGGCCTCGCCCAACAGCACAGGGTTATTCTTTGTGCGGCGACTGAGAATCTGAATCGCGCGCTCAATCTCCCGTTCGCGGCCAATGACCGGGTCGAGCTTGTTTTGCTTGGCAAGTTCGGTGAGATCTCGGCCAAAGCTATCGAGGGCCGGGGTGCGCGACTTGCTCGACTTGCCCCGGCCTTCCGACTCGCTGCCGCCGCCGGCCGCCGCCATTTCGCCTCCGCGTCCGCGTTCAGACTCCGGGCCTTCGAGGCCGTGGCCCAGCAAGTTCAACACTTCTTCGCGAACTTCTTCCAGCTTCAGGCCCAAATTCATCAGAACTTGTGCGGCAACACCTTCCTGCTCGCGGAGCAGTCCGAGCAAAATATGCTCCGTACCGACATAGTTATGGTTCAAGTTTCGCGCTTCTTCCATCGAATATTCGATGACCTTCTTAGCACGCGGGGTTTGCGGCAGTTTGCCCATCGTGACCATTTCGGGGCCACTCTGCACGAGCTTTTCAACTTCGAGGCGGATCTTGCGGAGATCGACGTCGAGGTTCTTGAGAACATTGGCCGCGACACCGCTCCCTTCCTTGATCAGGCCGAGCAGAACATGTTCCGTGCCGATGTATTCGTGGTTGAAGCGTTGGGCCTCTTGATTGGCCAATTGCATCACCTTGCGGGCACGGTCGGTAAAGCGTTCGTACATCTACGTTTCTCCGTTCAAATCTCGCAACAAATTCGGCTACGCAGAAAATTTACGTTCCAAGATGTTGCGTCAAGCCGCTTCGCTATTTGAAAGTAGTTCGTCGCTCTTAATCTTTTCCGAAGATTTGGATTCGTTCACCAAGCGCTGAATCTTCGCGAATTCAACCTCGATCTCTTGCCGCCATTTGGCTGAGGCCTCACAACGCTGCAAAAGGTCGAGATGCTCGCGGGCCTCGCTGAGCCGCCCCGTACGGCGTTTGAGTGTCGCCAACATCAGACGTGCATCCACGTCCTTTACGCACTCTGACAGCAGACGGTTCAGCTTTAGCTCGGCGTCGCGCCAATTCCCCTGTAAATACTCGACTTGCGCTTCCCGGTAAACGCGGTCTCGCAGCTCGGCCCGAGTTATCTGGCTCGCGGCGAAGAGCTGCTCCCACTTTTCGGTAAAAAACCAGGAAGCTCCCCAAATCAATACCAGAGCGGTCCAGCCGCCCCACAAAACCTGTTGGCTAAGCCATTCGGTCCAGACGAACGAGCCCAAGAGCAGCACGTTCGCAAGGGCCGAAAACCCTATGGCCAGCGCCAAGCCAGCCCAGCTTCCCTGCAGCCATAGCTGCGGAAGTCCCGGCCAGCAATTGACGAAACGCGAAATCCCTTCCATCCGTTTGCTCGCAATCCTCGCGGCCCGCCGAGAGCGCTCCACACTTCGCCCCGGCATTCGGACACCATCTTCGTCTGCGGAATTGTAACTCCCAAATCCACTTAGATCAAGGCAACTGAAAGGGCCGCTTGCACTTACGAATCATACGCCAACCGTTACAATTGACCGAAATCAACCGATTATGACACGTTGAGCACAAACAACCGACGACACGTTGGCAACGGCTTGCTATCGTCGACATTTAGCTAGCACGCCCAAATCACAGGTTGCATGTGCTCAAGACGTCCAAGTTTTAGCTTTGCAAAGCGAAGTTCGTCTCCAAGCAATGAGCCGGTCCTATTCAACGTAGCGAACCGACCTTGGTACGATTCGCACCATCCATCCCAACCGGCAAAACCGTGAAAACTGAACCAGACAATCCGAAGCGGGTGCCGACCGACACGATGGGTGCACTGCGAATCGTCGATGCTGCGGCCAACCGAGCCGCCGAGGGCATTCGGGTTGTCGAAGACTTCGCTCGCTTTGCGCTCGACGATGCACTTCTCACGAGCATCGCCAAGTCGCTGCGCCACGAATTGGCTACGGCCTTAAGTGCAATGGACCAAACGGAATTGCTGGCCGCGCGCGACTCACTGGTGGACGTCGGCGAGGCCATCAAGACTCCGGCTGAACGGCAACGGTCGGACATGGCAACGATCGTGACAGCCGGTTTCAAACGGCTTCAACAGGCGCTGCGAACGCTGGAAGAGTATGCCAAGCTCATCCAACCGAGCACGGCCACAACTATCGAAGGCCTACGGTATCGAAGCTATACCCTGGAAAAAGCCCTTGTCGCAACACAGCGAGGACGCGAGCGGCTATCGGCCGCGAAGCTCTACGTGTTGCTCGATGGCGGTTCGAGCGAAGCCGAGTTTCGCCGTCAAGTGGACACACTCGTTGCGGCGGGAACCGATATTTTGCAAATACGGGACAAAACGCTCGACGATCGTACGCTGTTGACGAGGGCCCGATTGCTTTGCGAATTAACGCGTCAAAGCAACACACTGGCCGTAGTCAATGATCGCGCTGACATCGCAGCGCTCAGCCGAGCCGACGGCGTGCACGTGGGCCAGGACGAACTCACAGTCAAACAGGTACGTGCGATTGTTGGTCCGAAGCCATTGATTGGTGTTTCGACACATGGTATCGAACAAGCACGCCGCGCCGTTCTCGATGGCGCCGACTACATTGGCGTCGGCCCCACTTTTCCTTCCACGACGAAATCCTTCGACGACTTTCCGGGACTGGAATTTGTACGCCAGGTCGCCGAGGAGATTTCTTTGCCGGCCTTCGCCATAGGCGGCATCTCACTCGAGCATATCGCCGAAGTGCAAGGCGCGGGACTCAACCGCGTAGCTGTGGGCGCAGCCATTACCCAGGCCGTTGACCCGGCCGCACAAGTGCGCATTTTTCGTGATCGTCTGGAAGCTGCCGGAAAACCGATATTACAGCAAGAAGCGGCGACCGAATGTAAGTGAGTGAAGCAGACATGATTTTCGAAGTAGAACAAAAATTCCCGATCAGCGACTTTGCCTTGCTTGAATCTCGCCTGTTGGCGCTCGACGCACAGGCCAAGGAACCGGCCGAGCAAGTCGACACTTACTTCACGCATCCGGCACGCGATTTCGGAACCACCGACGAAGCGTTGCGAATTCGTTCGATCGACGAACGAAATTTGATCACGTATAAGGGTCCCAGAATCGACACGACGACAAAAACCCGACATGAAATTGAGCTCGCGCTGCCCGACGGGAAGCACCAAGCCTGCGAATACGAAACACTTCTCAAGGCACTCGGATTTCATCCGGTGCGCAAAGTGCGCAAGATTCGTCACGCTTTTCAACTCCAGTGGGAGGGGCGCGAAGTGGAAGCAGCGCTCGATGAGGTGGATGAACTGGGGTGTTTCTGCGAATTGGAATTTTCGGCCACTGCCGACGACCTTGAAGCAACGCAAAATGCGCTGGCATCGCTCGTGGCCAAGCTCGAACTGGGCGCGTCGGAACGCCGCAGTTACCTGGAATTGCTGCTGGCGAAATGATCGCCGAGCCAGCGGGTGAACCGAACTGCTGGGAATCCGGTCTTATGTTCATCCTGTGCTCGCCGCCTTCGGCGAGACGGAAGTCGGCGTTGCCGTGTGATTCGCGAGATCGTGCAGTTCGCCAGCCGCACGCGCGGTGGCGTTCGCAGTTTGTGAAACCGGCTGTCCACCATCGTCGTCGACCCAGGACTCACCTATATTACTGGCATGGCTCACCCAATTCCGCCCCCGACGACTGCGAAGCAGGCAACGGAATTCGACTCGATCGAGCGCGCCGAGCCGCGCAATTTCGTAACGCTCGTCGCGTATCAAGTTGTGATGCGCGTGGGCTGGATATTCAAAACCGAAACACTTGTCATCCCAGCGTTCCTCGACTTTGTCGTTCCCAACCCGGCGATCCGTGGCCTGCTCCGCGGAACATTACCGGTGTTGAACCGCTTTGGGCATAGCGTTCCGCCGGTGTTGTTGTCGGCGCGATTGCGCTCGATGGGCCGAAAAAAATGGGCCTTCGTCGCGACAACCACTGGAATGGCGATCACGTTTTTTGGCCTCGGTGTGCTTTGGCTGGTAATGGACGGGCCAAAGAGCCATTGGTTTGCTCTATTATTTTTGGCTTTGTACGCGATCTTCTTTGTGGCAACAGGGATCAACCACCTGGCTTTCAATACGATCCAGGGCAAGTTGATTCGCGCCACGCGCCGCGGTCGGCTGATGACGCTGGCAACGACGATCGGCTGTCCGGGTGCGATCGCTGCAGCCTATTTTCTAATGGAACCTTGGCTGGCGGAACCGAAAACCGGATTCGGCTATCTCTTTGGCATTTGCGGAGTCCTCTTTGGCTTGGCGGCATGCTGTGCGTTTGCACTGCGCGAGCCGAAGGATTCGGTCGACAGAACGAGTTCCAATGGAATCGCTGTTTGGCGTGAGTCTGCGGGCGCCCTGCGTCGCGACGGAAACTTGCGACGCCTGGCCGTCGTCGCCGCCATGTTCAGTGTGGTTCTTATGCTGTTTCCACATTACCAAGCGATGGCCAGAGAACGCCTAGGACTGCCGTTGGGAAACCTGCTGTTTTGGGTGGCGATTCAGAACGCAGGTACGGCGCTCTTCACTTTGCTCACCGGCCCGGCCGCCGACCGTCGCGGCAATCGCGTCGTACTGCGCTGCGCTGTGCTGGCTTCGGCCGTAGCGCCCTTGAGTGCCGTCGTCATGTCATGGGCGCCACTGGAAATCGGCAGCCGATTTTTCTGGCTGTCGTTCGCCCAGTTAGGGCTTACCCCGGTCACACTCAAACTACTTGCCAACTACACGCTTGAGATCTGCGAAAGGCAGGAACATCCTCTGTATGTGAGTACGGTCAGTCTGTGCGTGGCGCTGCCTGTGATGTTACTTTCACCAGGCATCGGCTGGCTGATCTCGCAAATTGGGTTTGAAATCGTCTTTCTTGTCGGCAGCGGCGTGATTTTTTCCGGGGGTATCATGGCTTCGCGTCTGATTGAACCACGACATCATATCGGATTCCCTAGCAGCGGCGTGGCCGTAACCGTAGAAGAATAGGTAAATTACGACGCCGACCAAGCTTCCCCGCCAAAAACACCCGCTACAGAGGGGAATTCTATTGACGACGCACGACGGGAGTTCAACAATAAGTGTTGATTCGATGATAAAGATTACGTAAACAGCTCGCTCTGTGGCAAACGCTTCACAAGTTTATTCGAGAGGAGAACCCTATGCGGAGAATGTTGTCTCTGGCATCCGTAGTTTTGGTCGTTGCGTCGCTGTCCGTCGCAGCCTGGGCAGCCGTCGATTTGGAAGGCGTGAGTTGTCCTGTTTCCGGAAAGCCAGCCAAGGCCGACAAAACCTGTGATCTGCATGGCAAGACGGTCTACTTCTGCTGCCCGAACTGCGTAAAAGCATTCGCCGCGGATAAGGACAAGTTTGCAACCAAGGCAGGCCATCAGTTGGTCGCAACGCATCAAGCCGTTCAGGTTGCTTGCCCGATCTCCGGCAAGGGCTTGAAAGAAGGAACAGAAGTCGATGTGGATGGCGCGCAAGTTGGATTTTGCTGCCCGAACTGCAAGGCCAAATTTGCGGGCTTTGACACCGATGGACAACTCAACTGTGCGTTCGGCAAGTTTGAAAAGAATTTCACGACGCAAACCGATTGCCCGGTTTCCGGCAAGGCCATTAACCCGGCTTGCTCAACCGAGCACGAAGGCAAAAAGGTTTACTTCTGTTGCGGCAAGTGCAAGAAAGCATTTGAAGGCGACCCGAGCAAATTCGCCGACAAGCTCTAAGATTGGTCGCAGGCTTAAAACGAGCATCGTTTAGGCCATCATGATTTGACGAAGCCCAACAGCGGCGGGTGTCTTTCTT
>JAGQOS010000311.1 GCA_020427265.1 Planctomycetales bacterium | reverse complement strand
GTTATGCTCAAGTGGTACGACGGCTACCGCGGGGCGGATCGCAAAAAAGACCCGCAAAACTTCCCACCGGCCGCGTTGCTCGAAGGTGAAGATCCGAGCAAATTCGGCAGTTTGCTCGTGGGCGAGAAAGGAAAGTTCTTTTTCAACCGCGACAATATGAATTGGGTCATCAAGTCCGAGGGAACAGGCGAAGACTTCCGCGAGCCGGAGAAGACGCTTCCGCGTGTCGCGAACGAAGACGAAGAATGGGTCGCCGCCTGCAAAGGCGGACCGGCTGCGCTTTCGAACTTCGCTTACGCCGGCCCCTTTACCGAAACCGTGTTGCTGGGCAATGTGGCGATTCGCGTGGGCAAAAAGCTGCAATGGGACGCCAAAAAGCTTCGTTGCCCCAACGCGTCCGAAGCCGACCAATTCCTGCGCCGCGCGTATCGTAAAGGCTGGGAACTGTCGTAGGCCAGAATCCTCGCTCGTTCTCTTCGTAACGCCAAATGCCGTGCGGACCACTTGATTGTCATCCTGAATCCACGAGGTTCTCATGTTTGCCAGATTCTTTGTTGGTTCGACCGTCGCGGCGATCCTATCGACCCTATGCGTCGTTCGCGTCGCGGCCGCGGCGGCTAATTTGCCCAATGTGATCATCATCTTTGCCGATGACCAAGGCTATCAAGACCTGGGCTGTTACGGTTCGCCGAATATCAAAACGCCGAATATCGATCGCATGGCGGGCCAAGGAATGCGGTTTACCGATTTCTATTCGGCTTACTGCGTGTGCTCGGCGTCGCGAGCCTCGCTGATGACGGGATGTTACCAACCGCGCTTGAGCATGCCGGGCGTGCTGGGACCGCGGTCGAGCGTCGGGTTGCATCCCGATGAAGTCACGATCGCCGATCTACTCAAGACCAAGGGCTACGCCACGCAAATGATCGGGAAGTGGCATCTTGGCGATAAGCCCCAAACGCTGCCCACGGCGCAAGGCTTCGACCATTACCTGGGCCTGCCCTACAGCAACGACATGGCGCGAATCAAAGGCTGGGGCAACAACGCGCCGGATCTCGACAAGATTTGGGCGGAAAAGAAATGGGACATCTACCATAATGACCTCTATCGCGACGAAAAGAGCGTGGAATCGCCGGTCAATCAGACAACGCTTACCGACCGCTATACCGAGGAAGCCGTCAAGTTCATTCGCAACAATCAGGAGCGACCATTCTTTCTGTATTTTGCGCACGCCATGCCGCACGTTCCGCTCTTTGTTGCCGATGAACGCTACAGCCCCGATCCACAAAAGGCGTATCAGTTGGCCATCGAGCATATTGATGGCAGCGTGGGGCAGATTCTGGCGACACTCGACGAGCTAGAACTTGCCGACAACACACTGATTATCTACACATCGGACAACGGGCCTTGGCTGAGCAAGAAACATCATGGCGGCAGCGCGCTGCCGCTGCGCGCGGGGAAAGGCACCACGTACGAAGGCGGAATGCGCGAACCAGGCATTATGCGCTGGCCGGCTCGAATCAAGCCCGCCCAGGTGTGTCATGAGGTTGCGGGCACGATCGATCTGCTGCCAACAATCGCCAGCATTGTGAAGGCCGACTTGCCAGCGCATCCGATCGACGGGCTTGATATTTCCAACTTGCTCGACGATCCGAAAACCGCGTCGCCGCATCGCCAAACAGGATACTTCTACTACAAGAACGGCAGAGTGGAAGCCGTGCGACGCGCCCAGTGGAAGCTCCACCTGCGGGGCGGGAAGGCGGAGTTGTACGACCTGAACGCGGACATTTCGGAGGCGAATAACGTTGCGACCGCCAATCCCGACGTGGTGGCGGAGCTAACGGCCTTGGCGGCGAATTACGACAAACGGCTCAAAGCCGAAGTACGCCCGCTTTGGCGCCAGGGCAATTCGAAGTAGTCGGTTCAATCGCCTCGCCACGAAAACACACCTTCACCCCCGCGAAACAGGCAGCAGTACATGCGCATTGTCCTTTGCTATCCGGCCGAAAAAAAACACATCGACATGATCGCCGAAGCCGCGCCGGGGGCGGAGATCGTCGACGCCGGACAAGAACGAATCGCCGAGGAGATACTCGGGGCCGATATCTTTTGCGGCCATGCCAAAGTGCCGGTGCCCTGGCCGCAAGTCGTGGAGCAGGGACGCCTGCAATGGATCCAGTCGACCGCGGCCGGCATGGACCATTGCCTGGTCCCCTCGGTCATTGGATCGGAGATTCTCGTGACCAGCGCATCGGGTGTGCTCGCCGACCAGGTTACCGAACATACGTTTGCATTGCTGACCGGCCTGTTGCGACAACTTCCGGTGTTTTTCCGGGCGCAACAGCAAAAAGAATTTGTGCGGCGTCCGACGCGCGATTTGCACCATCGCACGATTGGCATCGTCGGCCTGGGCGGTGTCGGACGGCGGCTTTCCCTGGCATTGAGCCCGTTCAAGACCCGCATCCTGGCCACGGACTGGTGTCCCTATGACAAGCCCGACTGGGTCGAATCGCTGTGGCCGGCCGAACGATTGCTCGACATGGCTGCGCAGGTCGACATTCTGATTCTGTGCGCGCCGTTGAACGACCTGACTCGCGGCATGATCGACAAAGACGTGCTGGCCGCCATGCAACCCGGTACCGTGTTGATTAACGTAGCTCGTGGCCCACTGGTAATCGAGGACGATCTGGTGGCCGCGCTCGAGTCGGGGCATCTTTGGGGCGCGGCGATGGACGTGACGGAGACAGAACCTTTGCCGCCGTCGAGCCGCTTATGGGAGATGCCCAACGTGATCATCACGCCCCATGTGGGCGGGCAGGCGGCGAGCCGCATCGACGACTGCACGGAATTCTTCTGCCGCAATCTCCGTCGTTACTTGCAGGGAGAGCCGTTACAGAATGTCGTTGACAAGCGACTCGGCTTTCCGTTGCGTCCTAAACCGGCAACCTGATTTGTTCGCAGCTCGCCAGCTACCGTCCCACGGGCTGTTTGGACACGCCGGTTTTCGCCGTATTTCTACCCAGCCTAGAGATGCTCTGGACTTCGGCTGCGCACGAAACCTATCATTAGGAGTCGTGCTGGCAAGGAAACCTTCTGGAGGAACGCTCGACTAATGTCACTTAGCACTACGCTCGAATTAACCAACCTAACGCGTACTTTCAATGGATCGGAAGTAGAGCGATATAAAAATGAACTGGTGCCCCGCTACGACCATTTGCTCGAGGTCGGGCGCACCAACTGGACGGAACATCTTCGGCTCAATCAGCAAATCGGAAAAGGCGGCCAAGGCGTTGTCTACCTGAGCGAGCGTCGCGGAACGGACAATTTCACGTTGCCCGTGGCCGTGAAACTCTTTTCGCCGGAACGTTATCCGGACGCAAAGAGCTATGTCATGGCGATGTCGCGAATTGCGGAGATTGCCAGCCGCGTGGCGCAGATTCAGCAAGACCATTTGCTCGATGTTTATAACTTCATCGAGCGCGACCGCATCCGCTTGTTGGAAATGGAGTGGATCGACGGATTCGACCTGGGGCGTTTGCTCACGCACGAGATGCTCGAAGCCGTCCAACATCGCGTGAGCGCGAAACGCTGGCAGCAGATCAACGATGTCATCGTAACGCCCGGCCCCGTTCACCCTCGCATCAAGCCGGGTGTGGCGGTCGAGGTGGTGCGGGAGTGCCTCGTGGCGTTGGCGGCGTTGCATCGCGAAGACATCGTTCACGGCGATATCAAGCCGAGCAACATCATGCTCAAACGCACAGGCAGTGCAAAGATCGTGGATTATGGCTCGGCCTTCGATGTGGAAAATCCACCGCCGCAACAGACGTGCACGCCACGGTATGCCGCGCCGGAAGTGCTCGAAGGCAACTCCGGCACGCAGCAGTCGGACCTGGCCAGCCTGGGATACGTGTTGATTGAGATGCTTGCCGGCCGCCCGCTGTTCATGGGCTTTCACGATCTGACGCATTTGCTCGAAGCGAAGCGGGCGCTGCCGCGTGTACTGCCCGAATTGCTGCCCGAGGAGGTTGTGGTCAATCAAATGCTGATGGCGTTCCTGCGACGCATGATCGCACCGGATCCGATGCGGCGATTCCCGACGGCCGAGCAGGCCGATCTCGAACAAGAAACGGGCGCCGCCGCATTCCATCGGCAATTAGTCAAGGGCGACCTGTCGAGCGAGTATCCCAACGAAATCCGGCTCTGGCTCGAAGAGCTCAAGTCGCCGGTCGAGCGAACTTAGATAAAATCGTTTACGTTGATACGCAGGGGGAACGGTTACCGTGAAGTATCTTGCATGGCATGCGCTAGCTGCCTTGGTGTGGATGGCTGGAGGGGGCGAGCGAATTGCAGCCCAGTCGACCGACGGCTTTGTGCCGCGTGGTTCGAGCCAGCTCGAGCCTGGTTCGACGGACAGAGCGGTGCGCGAGGACGCCTCGTCGGCGATCTCGGCATCACCCGAATCCGAAGCTGGGCCTCCGGCCGATTTTGCACCGAGTGGCCAGTTGGCGCCTGTCAACCCGGCGGCGGCAGCCCCAGCCACGCAGTTGCTCGCCTTGGCGCTGGGCGACGATCTGGCGACGCGGTACGCCGGACGCACCGAAATGCTGGCGGACGTGTTGCCAACGGCGACCGATCCAGCCAAGCGACGCGGATTGATTGAGAATTACTGGGATCTCTCGCTGGCCCTGGCTGCCGAGTCGTTTGCGCGCGACGAATTGGAAACCCTGCAGCAAGCCGTCGTGTCGCACGGCGGCGACGATTCGGCGTTGTTGGCTGCGCTGGCCGGCGCTGATGCCAGGGCGCGCGACACACAAACGCGTGTTGTCGATGCGCAGCATCGGCTGGCCGTTCTGCTACAACTCGACGCCTCGCAACCACTGCCGTTACCTGCGGAGCGGCCGGTCACGAGCGCCTATCGCACTTACTACGAGGAACTCTTTGTGGCGGGAGCGGTAACGAACGAGGATCGGCTTTCGGCGCGGCGGCTCCACGAAACGTTGCCCCTGATGTACGAGGTCGTTGTCGGCCGAGCGACGGCAACGTACGCGGCTCAACGCTGGCTGGAAGATGCGTTGGCCGATTGGCAGGCGGGCCGCGGTTCGCGACCGGAGTTGCTCGCCGCCTGGCAGAATCTTTCGGCGCAACGTCGGGCATTTCTCGACGCCGTACGACAATACAACGGCGCGATCGCCGACTATGCCATTTTGGCGGCACGCGGCGAGGTGAACCCATTGCGCCTGGTCGCCATGCTCAGTCGCCCCCCGGCCTCGGCGCGGTTGCGAAGCCAAGCTGCCAGGGAGCCTTTTGGCGGCGAATCTCGGCCAGCCGAGCAACGGGCCAGCGCGAACATTCCTTTGCCGGTGGGCGCCGCGGGCGAGCCGCTGCAGGAAGATTTTGATTCTCCCGTCGATCGCGTCGAGCCCGGGGAAACCGGGAGCGAGCCATTGCCGTTGCGGCCCTCGACGACCCAGATGCGGTCGATTCTCGTGCCTAGCCGTTCCAATACCTCGGGGCGATAGATTATCCTGTCCGGCATGACTGCGCCCGAGTCTCGGCAGAACGTTCCAGCACCGGCTCTCTTCATCGGCGATCTTCGGGTCGACCCTCCGGTGCTACAAGCACCGATGGCGGGGTACACGAACTACGCGTTTCGTCAGATTGTACGCGAATTTGGCGGCGCCGGTCTGCTCGCGACGGAAATGGTGAACGCCAAGTCGTTCGTGTGGATGGACCGCGAATTGGCCGCGCACCCCGATCGGCTGTGGGGCGTGCAAGAAGAACCGCGACCGCTGGCCGTGCAAATGTGGGACAACGACCCAGACGTTTTGGCCCAGGTCGGCCAACGCCTGGCGCGCGAATATCAGGTCAGCGTGGTCGACATCAACTTCGGCTGCCCCGTGAAGCAGGTGACCGAGGCGGCGCACAGCGGATCGTACTTGTTGCGATTTCCGGATCGCATGGGAACGATCATCGAGAAAGTCGTGGCGGCGTGCCGTCCTACTCCGGTGACTGCGAAAATACGGCTCGGGTGTTCGCCAGACACCATCAACGCGATCGACG
>JAGQOS010000310.1 GCA_020427265.1 Planctomycetales bacterium | reverse complement strand
CGTCGTGACCCATTTCGTATGGTGTCGTGCCGGCCGAGCGGCTGTGGATCTCGCCCTCGGGAAGGAAACCCAGGTCGCGAATAGAAAATTGCCATTCACGGAGCGCCTGCCGCAGTTCCTGGAGCTTCGCTTGATGATCGGCCGAGTCGACCAGATTGGTCACCTCGTCGGGATCGGTCGATAAGTCGTACAGTTCTTCGGCCGGCTTGAGATTCCAGAAATGGGATTGGGCTGCGTTGCACTTGCCGGCGTCGAAATCGCGTTTCCAGGCGGCCGTCGAAGGTGTGACGAAATTATAGGAAACGTATTGCCCGTAGATAAAATGCGGATTGAAATTACGGATGTACTGGTAGCGTCCATCGGTAACCGTGCGGATAAAGTCGTATCGCTCGTCCATGCGGTCGCGAAAGCCGAACATATACTTCGGTTTTTCAGTTTGGAATTCTCCCGCAAAGGCGTGTCCCTGCATCGTGGCGGGCGGTTCGATGCCGGCCAGGCTCAACAGTGTTGGCGCCAGGTCGACGAAATTCACCAGGCGATTGCTCTGGCCGCCCGTTTGGTATTCCTGCGGTGCCAGTTGACGCCACTTTTCGGGGAAGTACACGACCATGGGCACGGAAAGCCCTGAGTTGTAAGGCCATCGCTTACTTCGCGACATTCCCGAGCCATGATCGCCATAGTAGAAAACGATCGTATTGTCGGTCAGGCCGTCCTTGTCGAGTTCGGCCAATAAGCGGCCGGCGATTTCGTCCGCCTTGGTCACCACGTCGTAATACTGCGCCCAATCGCGGCGCGTATCCTCGTTGTCGGGGTGATAGGCCGGCACGCGCACCTGCGCCGGGTCGTGCACTTGCTCATGCGGTCGAGTGCGGATCTTACTTTCGTGGCTAACCGTAGAATTGAAGATAGCAAAGAACGGCTGCCCGGATTCGCGATTCTTGTAGTGCGCCTTGTTCGACGAATCGCTCCACCCGGTCTCCGAGGCCTTCACATTGTAGTCGGTCTTCGAATTGTTCGTGCAGTAATAGCCTGCTTCACGCAGATACGAAGGATAAAATCGAATGGATTCGGGCAGCCGCGCCATGCTCCGCATGTGCTGCCCGCCGACCGACGGCGGATACAACCCGGTAATGATCGTCGTTCGCGCCGGAGCACACACTGGAGCGCACGACCAAGCGAGTTTGAAGATCATTCCCTTTTTCGCCAACGCGTCGACATGCGGTGTCGTGGCGAACTTGTCGCCATAGCATCCCATTTCGGGGCCGTGGTCTTCACTGGTGATCCACAGAATATTGGGTTTCTCACTGGCCCCGAATACAGAGGCAATGGGAAGCAGACCGGTTGCAAAGAGGACGAACATGCGGATCATGGGATTCGTGCCTGGCGTGTGTGGCGGGTAGGAAGACAGATTCCCATAGGCTGATTGATAAGAGCGGCCAAGTCAAGCATTGCTGGCCGCGCGAATGCTCGCGTTTGGCGAGGAATCTCGACGATTTATGCGTGAAGCGTAAACAGCTTCGCGTCGTAGCCAGCGAACCGCACCAGCATCGTTTCGAAACTCGCAATGAATTCTTTGAGCGCGAGCGTGATATATTCGATTTTGCTTGGCCGAATGTGCTCGTTTCCGAGGCAAACGTTCAAAAGGACCACCGTCTCGCAAGTTGCGATCTTGTCTCGGAGATATTCAAATAGTCGAGCGCGGCTGGCTGGGCTGTCCCAGCCGCAACCGCAACCGATGTCGGTCCTCAAATAGTACGCATGCGCGCGGCGTAGCCGCTCACGAATCAACTCGTGTGGCACGAGAAAACTGGGCGATTCGAGCGGCACAATGCCGAAGTCGTGATCTGACCGTGACGCGAACTGGAACTCATCCAGTCCGAGATAGAGTTGCGAGCAACTCGGCGGCAGTCCTAAATATCTGGTCATGTCGCGCGGCGATTTAGCAGGCCGACCGCAGCTACCCCTGCCAGGGCGCCTGATACGAGAGCCCCAGGTTGACGATCTTCTGGATCAATTGCTCATAGCCGACTCCGGTCGATTCGATCGATTCGGCGAAGTCGTCTCCATATTCGATATTCGGATTCGCATTCGCTTCGAGCACAAAGATCCGTCCGTCGTCGGTCATTCGCAAGTCCATCCGCGCGTATCCGCTCATGTTTAGTGCGCGGTAGACTCGTTTGCAGATTCTTCCCATTCGTTCTGCGGCGCCGGGCGGGAGATTTTTGGCCTTTGCCGTCTCGATGCCGTGCTTCTTCTGATAGGCCGTGTACCATTTGACCTTTTCCGTTGCGATACGAGCCGCGTCTTCTGGCATTTTCGAGAAGTTCATTTCCCATGGCGGAAACGTTTGCAGCCGCCGATTGCCCATGACGCTTACATAAAACTCGCGACCGTCAACAAATTGCTCGACCATCGCGTCGCCACCGGTTTGGGTATGGATGAACTCGACACGGTCGGCTAGCGCTTTATCGCTGGTGACAATAGACGCCTGAGATATTCCAAAGGACGCATCTTCGACCGCCGACTTGACGAAGAGGGGAAAACCCAATCGTTTGGGCCGTCGTATCTGCTTGCCTCGCGGGAAGACAATAAACTGTGCCGTGGGAATGCGATGATACGTGAGAATCTTCTTGCTGAGCGCCTTGTCTTTCGAAAGGAGCATGCCCCGCGGATTGCACCCTGTGTAAGGCTGCCGCATCAACTCCAGGTAACTAACAATCGCATGGTCGTAAGTCACCACGCCGTGAAATTCCTCGAGCTGCATGAACACGATGTGCGGCTTCAACTCGCGCAGCTTGTCGCGAATGGGACCCAGGTCGTCGTACACGCCCAACGGTTCTGCCCGATGGCCGAGTTTCTCAAGTGCAAAGAGGACGTCGTATTCGGCTTTCCAGCGGAGAATCTCTTTTTCGGAAAAGCCTTCCAAGCTCTCGGGTGGAACGAGGCCTTCGCGAACGAGCGACAGCACGCGCAGTTTTCTCATAGTGCGATCCGATGGTGTCCGCCATGCAGATGGTTCATCGTCTCCACGGTCACCATCACCAGAGCGTCGCGCCGGGCCTCCTCTTCGCTGGTGGCTAGCCGCAATTTGAGTTCGCGGCAACGATCGATCATCTCGGTCAAGATCTGATCGATCGTATACCGATACTCACCCGTCCAGTGGGCGACAGCCTGACGCAACTCAGGACGCAAACGATTCAAAAACACGGCAGCCGAAACATTTGTGCGATGCTCTGCCGACGAAGAAAAAAGGCGTTTCAAATTGCCATCGTAAAAATCGGGGTGCTCCAAACCGTAGTGTTGCCGCTTTTCTTCGTAGTGCTGCCGCAAGGTCTTGCGTAGCCGGCTGAGTGGATCGACCCGCCGCGTCGAATTCACCAAAGGTGCTCGCTCAGAGATCTCCTCCATCAGTTCGTCAACATAGTGCAACTTTTTGATTGCCGGCCACCCGCGATATTGCGTGCGCCAACGTGACCTCGGCTTGAGCCATACGGCGAACGTCTCGGCGAAATCTTCCAGCGGATGCGATTGCGCGTACCACATGTCGAGATTCTGCACAAAACTGCGGCTATAGGGCCGGGGGCGGTAGAACTCTGGATAAGGTTGGGAAACACGGCCGAAATGCTCCCGATACGAACGCTTTCGCCGTAGTCGATACGCGGTGTCAATCGCGTGCCCGGCTTCGTGTCGGAGAATCTTCATGCACGAATCGCGCGTGCCACCTTCGACCTCGAGCATTTGCGATCGCTCCAATCGCATCAATCGAGGGTGAGCCAAGTAAAAAGGAATTGCTACGCCTGGCACGCCATCGGGCGAAAACCATTCTTCCGAAAGCCAGCAGTGCGGAGCGAAATTCAAACCCCGCGCCGCAAGTTCCTCGTGCAGTTGATCAATACGTTGCTCGAGGGCCGTGCCCTCAATCGCCACAGGCAAGTCGCAAAAGCGATAGTCGAGAAGTTGTTCGTCGGAGAGATTCGTAAGGCGTCTGCGTTGTCGTCGTTGTGCGGTCCGAGAAGTCATGAATCCAAGGGGGCTCGAAAAGTCGTAGCGTCGCGATCCGTCGTTTTTACAGGTTTGCCTGCATTCTAAGGGAATCACGCCCTAGGCAACAACAGCGGAATCACCGTTCCCTGCGGGCATCTAGCAGGCTCATGAAATGATGGAATCTCGCCATCGCGGCCGCTACACTGGCGCTGATTGCGGGCGTGGTGTAGGAGATCCAACGATTCAGCGTGTCATTTCGGTCGAGGTAAAAAATGAAGTCCGTGATTCCTCTCGTTGGGCTCAACATCGCTATCAGCGCCTGTTTTGCTCTACCGAGCGTCTTGGCCGCTAATCCATCGGGCCTGCAGGCTGGCGCCGCGGCGATCGACATCACACCGCGCCGCCTTCCAATTGTCATGTCGGGTAGTTTCGGGAATCGCCAAGCGGTCGGTGTACATGATCCATTGCACGCACGCGCGTTGGTGCTCGATGACGGCGCGACCTGCATCGCCTTGGTCGCTTGCGATAGCCTGCTGCTCTCCCGCGACATTTTCGACGCGGCAAAAGCCGAGGCGAGCAAAATAACCGGAATTCCTGCGGGACATATATTGATGGCGGCGACCCACACGCACTCGGGGCCGGCCGCCGTTCCTTTGGCCAAAATTCAACCCAATCCACAGTATCGAGCGTATTTGCAGCAGCAGCTCGCCGCGGCGGTCGTCCTCGCCAAATCGCGGCTGCGCCCGGCAAAAATTGGCTGGGGAGTGGGACAGTTGGCTGAACAGGTTCACAATCGACGTTGGCATGTGAAGAAGGAAGCGATTTCGCCAAATCCATTCGGTCGTGTCGATGAACGTGTGCGAACCAACCCTCCGCCGGGTAGCGATGTGCTGCTTCATCCGGCCGGACCGACCGATCCCGACGTGGCCTGCATCTCCGTCCGCACCAGCGACAACCGGCCGCTGGCGTTGCTGGGCAGCTACGCGCTGCACTATGTCGGCGGTGTACCGGCTGGTCAATTGTCGGCTGACTATTTTGGCGAGTTCGCAAGCCAGATCGCGCAGCGAGTCGAAGGCGACGACGCGTTCGTTGGCATGCTCTTCAATGGGGCCAGCGGCGATATCAACAACATCAACTTTGTTGATCCTCAGCGGCGATCCCCGCCGGGAGAACAGATTCGTCGTGTTTCCTCCAATGTAGCAGACGTAGCGTTGCAAGCGATCGAAGGCGTTGCCTATCGTGACGACATGCAAATCAGCGTCGAGACACGCAATCTGTCGCTCGGCGTGCGGCGGCCCAATGACGAAGAATTGACGCGTGCCCGCGCTATGTTGGCGGCGGCTGCGGATCCCGACATGCTAACGCGCGACGAAGTTTACGCCTACGAAGCGATGCAATTAGCCTGTTGGCCCGCGCGCGAGGAGGCGCCATTGCAGGTTATTCGTATCGGCGAGTTGGGGATCGTCGCCCTGCCTTGCGAGGCGTTCGCCGAGATCGGGCTCGAGATCAAGCGGCGTAGCCCGTATAAGCCAACCGTAGTGATCGGCCTAGCTAATGGCTACAACGGCTATCTGCCCACGCCCGAACAACACGCCTTGGGTGGCTACGAGACATGGCGTTGTCGTTGGAGCTATCTAGAACCAGCAGCGTCGGAGAAGATCGTGGACACCGTCGAGGCGATGTGTCGAGAAATGTTTTCAGGGAAGTCGAGCGACTAATCGTTTGGCAATTCGGCGCCTCGCGAACCATAATCGGCACAAGCCGCGCAACCGGCCGGTGTCCAGCGCATCGATTCGTCGGGCTACGCTGCCGTGATGTACTGTTTCGCATACCCATGCAATAGCCATCCGCGCGCCGAGCGAGCAACGAAGCCATGATCCGTTATTGGGCGACGATCTTTCTAAGCGCCTTCCTGGTGTTCCAGGTGCAGCCGTTGATCGGTCGATACATTCTGCCCTGGTTCGGCGGCTCGCCGGCCGTGTGGACAACTTGCATGCTTTTCTTTCAAACGGCGCTCGTCGGCGGCTACGCCTATGCCGATGGGATTTCGAAGTGGCTGCGTCCTAAATCGCAGATGACCCTGCACC
>JAGQOS010000030.1 GCA_020427265.1 Planctomycetales bacterium | reverse complement strand
TTGTCGCAAATTTTCCCCAATCAATGCAAGTGACCAGCGAGGCTTTCTCGGGCCAGGCAGCACCCCTCCCTGGCAATCATGGCTGCGCCGGCAATGGCGCATTTGATTTCTGAAGGGTAAACTCGACTTTCGCGCCACCGGACTCGCTCGATTCGAGCCAAATGCGACCATCATGTTCGGCGATGATGCTTTGACAAATCGCCAGCCCCATGCCCATGCCGTCGGGCTTGGTAGTAAAGAAGGTGTCGAAGCATTGCTCTCGTTGATCGGCCGGTACTCCGGGTCCTTGGTCGATGATGGCGACATGAATCACACGATCGGTCCAGGAGCGAATCGTCAAGCGCCGCGTCGCCGCCGGCTGTCGTTTCATGGCGTCGATGGCGTTCTGAATCAAATTCACGAGCACTTGCTGCAACTGCACGCGATCGCCCATCGCCGCGGGAGCGTCCGTCGCCAAGTGGGTTTCGACCTGAACAGCCTGGTCGGCCAGCTCGGCATCGACTAGCTTGAGCGATTCACGGATGACACGATTCACGTCCAAAGGTGCGCGGAGCGGGCTCGCGCCGCGCACAGAACCGCGTAACTGCCGCAAGATGTCGGCCGCCCGGCCGGCTTGCAGCGTTGCCTGTCGGATCAAATGCACCAAATGTTCCTTTTCCGGCACATCGAGTTGTTCAATGCGCGCCTTGCAAGCGGCCACATAGTTCGACACCGCGCTCAAGGGCTGCGACAGTTCATGCGCCAGTCCGCCAACCATTTGCCCGAGCGTGCTGAGCTGCGAAACGCGCGCCAGCTTCTCGCGCTGACGCGCCAGTTCCGCTTCGGCCAATTTCCGCGCGGAAATATCGCTGGCCGAGCCGGTCGTACCAATAAGCTTGCCATGATCGTCGAAATGAGGAACGGCATGAAAGCTTAGGTAGACAGGCTCCCCATTCTTGCGCCGATGAACTGTTTCGTAATGCCGCAAATGCTCTCCCGCCTTGACGCGGGCAAACGTATTCAAGTCTCGCTTCGCTGCATCCGGATCAAGGAAGTCGGTGAACGGGCGTCCCAGCATCTCTTCGGGTTCGAAGCCGTAGATACTGAGCGCGGCCTGCCGATTGACAAACGTCCAACAGCCACGCACGTCGACCGACCAGATCAAGTCGTGCGAAGTCTCTACAAGGATTCGATACCGATTCTCGCTACGTCGCAACGCTTCTTGCGCCTCGCGGCGAGGCGTGATGTCGCGCACGTGCAACAAGAGCGCCTGGCGCCCCTGATAAATAAATTGGCTGGCCGTGAGTTCAATCGGTATCGACTGCCCGTCGCGAGTAAGCGAATACCCTTCGCACTGACTGATTTCGCCGCGCACCAACTGAGCGAACAGTTTGGCCACTTCGTCGCGCTCTCCGGTGGGCACAAGGTCGAGCACGTTCATGCCGACTAGTTCATCTCGTTCGTAACCATGCAAGCGGCAGGCGGCTGGATTCACGTCCAAGACATTACCGTCATGGTCTTCGACGAAGATCGCGTCAGGCGAATCTTCGAACAACGAGCGCAGCTGGCGCTCGCTCTCGCGCAGCGCCTCTTCGGCAGTCGAGCGACTCTCGGCTTCGAGAACGTTCGATACCAAGTCAGCCAACGAAGCCGCAAACATCTGGTCTTCGGAGGTCCAATGGCGGACGCCGCCCACATGCTCGTGACAGAGCACGCCGCGCAATCCGTTGGGCCCGCGAATCGGCGCGTCGAGCAGCGAGGTTACACCGCTTTCTGGCAAGTATTGCGACGCGAATTCCGCCGTGCGCGGATCCCGATAGGCATCGTCGGCCGCGATGGCGCGATTTTCTCGCAAAGCCCGGAAATAGACTGGATACGCGCCGTCATCGATTTCCATCTCCGACGAGTGCTTCTTCGGCGTGCGCTCGTACAAATCGAGACAACGCATCGAAGTGCGGTCGTCGGAATAGAGCCAGATACCGACTCGTTCGACGTGAAGAATGTCGGTAGCCCGGTGCGTAATTTCGCGCAAGCGATCGACCAGCACGCCACGCTGCAAATGCTCGGAATTCCAAAGCCCGAGTAGCGCGTTCGTGCGCTGTTGCAGTTGAAAGTCGCCATCGGTCTTCGATGCGTTGCCGTTCATGGTTGGTTTTCTTTGGCGGACCAATCGCTGAGAAGGTTGACATGCGTCGCGATAATACGATCGACGGATCAAGTCTCGTCGTGCATACGATTGAGATTCTTTTCCTTACCCACAACTAACAGCACCTGGTCGCCTTTGCAGGTGAATTGGCCATCGGGAAACATGCGTAACTTCCCCGACATCACATCCTTCACGCCGACCACCCAAATGCCAAACCGCTTTCTCAACGCTAGGTCTTCCAATGTCTTTCCGCCGAACGAGTCGGGCGTAGCGAACTCTACGAAACTATACTCCGGATCGATCGGCAGGAAGTCGAGCAGGTTGGGACGGGCCGAGCGATCGGCGATTTGGCGGGCAATTTCGAGTTCGGGAAATATTACCCGTTCAACCCCGAGTTGCTCCAGCAACTTGCCGTGATCCGTGGTCACGCCTTTTACGATGATGCGCCGCGCCCCCAACTGCTTGCAGTGCAAGGTTGCCAGCAGCGACGGTGCGATTTCCTCGCCCATGCCAACGAATACCGCGTCGGCCTTGGCGATGGGGAGCTGCTGTAATGTTTCCAGCGATGTGCCGTCGCCGATCACCGGCTCGTAGATCACTTCCTTCAGCCGCTCCACGTTTTCGCGAACGGCATCGATTCCGGTGACACGGCAGCCGTTTTCCGCGAGTCGCGTGGCCAAGGCCGTTCCGAACGATCCTAATCCAATAACAACAAAATGTTTCGAGATAGGCATTCGACTGTTCCAAATCCAGGATCAACCAATGAGCGGTTCTTCCGCCGGCATTTCAATACGCTCGGTTCGCTCGTGGAGCGAAAGCGCCACAAAAACAGAAATGGGGCCTAGACGGCCAAGAAACATCAGCAAAATCACAATGACGCGCCCTGCTTGCGTGAGATCTCCGGTGATGCCGGTAGACAGGCCGACCGTGCCGAGCGCGGAGGCAACCTCGAACGAAGCGTCCATGAATTCGTGGCCCGCTTCGATGTGGGGCTTTTCGGCCTGCTCGAACATCATCAAGATCGTTAGCGCGGCGCCAGCAATGATGACGAACAGCATGGTCGTTGCAATCGCGCGATTGACTACGGACCGCGGAATCGTGCGACGAAAAATGTTGATCCGCTGATAACCGCGAAAGCTGGTCAACGACTGCAGCAGCAGCACGACGACCGTCGACACTTTCAGGCCGCCGGCCGTGGAACACGGTCCGGCGCCGATCGCCATAATCAACATGCTGAAGAACAACGTGGCGTTGGTCATCGTAGTCAAGTCGATCGTGTTAAATCCGGCCGTGCGACACGACACGCTATGAAACATTGCGACCATGGGCCATTGCCACACTGGAAGTTCGCGCAGCAGACCTTCACTTTCGAGAAACATGAATATGCCCGTCGACACGGCCAGCAGTCCGGCCGTTCCCATCAGCATAATCTTTGAATGCATCTGCAATCGATCCCAGAACCCGCGGCGCGGGCCGCGGCTCTGCCGCAGCACATCGAAGATGACCGGGAATCCCAACCCGCCGATCACCACCAGGGCGCAGATCGTGGCGTTGACAACCGGATCGCCCCGGTAGCGCATCAAGCTGTCGTCGTGCAAGGCGAAGCCAGCGTTACAAAAGGCGGAAATGGAATGGAACAGCGCCTGCCAGAGTGCTTCGGCTGGCGGATAGTCGAAGAGATTGCGGATCGCCAGGATCACGAAACCACATCCCTCAAAACACACGGTCATCAACAAAACGCCGCGCAGGATCGAGCGCAAATCAGATTTTGCGTCGGCGCCCAGGGTCATCGCAATCACGGCCCGATCACGCAAACTGTCCGCGCGGCCGACATGCGTCATCAGGAAAGTCGTGACGGTCATGATGCCAATTCCACCCAACTGAATCAGCACCAGGATCACGATCTGTCCGGCCAGCGAGAAATCGTGTTCGGTCGAACGGACAGCCAGCCCGGTCACGCAGCAGGCGCTGGTCGATGTAAACACCGCGTCGAGCGCGGTTACCGGTTCAGCCGAACGACAACAAAACGGGCGAGCGAGCAGAAGGCCGCCCAAAACGACCAGACCCAGGTACCAGAGAAATGTCACGCGCGCGGGGTACTTAACCAGCGAACCGCTGACTTGCATGACTCCATCCGTCGGTCGAAGGTGAATTTAGTTCGGGGCGCCAAGTGTCGTTCGTGCCGGCGCCATGCCAGGCATCATGCCCTGGCGATGGCAGCAAGTTTATCGTTCGCAGGCAGTTAGATCAATCAACCACGTCCGCGTTACCGTAGAACGCGGCGGCCTCCAGGCCGGTTCGCTGACGAACCATGGCGACAATGGCGTCGACCTCGGCATCGGTCAACGGGGCGACAAAGCTCTCGGCAGGCCGGCGCGCTACGGTATAGACTTGCACCAAACGAATTTGTCCGCCTGTTGTCACGATTTCCTGAAGTCGATCGCAGAATGCCAACAATTCTTCCTTACCCGGGGCATCGCCATGCACACGCATGAATAACGATTGGATTACAATAGGCCGGTCGCGCGCCGCGGCGGCGATATTGTCGAGAATCTGCCGAAAGGCGATCGGCGTGCGATCGATGAGCCGAAAGTAGTCCTGGGTGCCGGCTTCTAGCTTGGCCCAGATTTCGCCCTGATTCTCATCGAGCAACCGCAGGCCGCGCGCGACATGCGGGCGATGAAACATACTGGCGTTGGTGATTAAAAGCATCTTCACGTCAAGGAGCCCGAGCCGCTGCTTTACCTCGGCGCAACGCGCGATAATCTCGTCGAAATTTCGGTAGGTCGTCGGCTCGCCGTCGCCAGAAATGGCAATGTCGTTCAAGCGGCGCAATTCGGGCGGTGTCTCGCGAAACTTGTCCGTGGCAAACAGTTCACCCCGCAGGATGACACCCAGCGTTGTCTCGAGCTCGCGAATCAAGGCATCGATTTCGACAAACTGCGTTTCGCTCTGGCGCGTTCGATCGACCTGGCAGTAAATGCAGTCGAAGTTGCAGACCTTGTCGGGATTGAGATTCACTCCCAGCGATATGCCGCGACTGCGCCGGCTCAAGACCGGATAAACAAATCGATTCGACGCAAAGAGGCGCTCGTGTTGGGAATGCAGCGGCAAAGACGACATGCCTGCATTATTCGCGCGCCGCGGCAGCTGCGGCAAGAGGAAACGCCCCTGTTTTCGCCTGGCGGGGTTGCGAACGAAGTTCGCAAGCGACATAACTCATACACGGACTTCGTCGTGAACCAATTGGCCGTGGCCGCATGAACTCTCCTTCTCGCATTGAAGACGAACATCGTCTCGACGAACTGTTGAGTGAACCAACGCCGGCGGCGATCGACGCCTTGAGCCGAGTCGAGGGCGACTTCATCCTGCTGGGCGCCGGTGGCAAAATGGGAACGTCGCTCGCCGGGATGGTCTGCCGGGCGTCTCAAGCCGCAGGAATCGATCGCCGCGTGTTCGGCGTCAGCCGCTTCCGCGAGCCCGAGGCGATGAGCAAACTCGAGTCGCAGGGTGTCGTACCCATTCAAGGTGATCTGCTCGAAGAGTCGTTTGTCGCTTCATTGCCCGACGCGCCGAACGTCGTTCACATGACCGGATTCAAATTTGGCACGGGCAGCCGAGCAGCCCTTACCTGGGCGACGAATGTCTACTTGCCTTCGCTAATCGCGCGTCGCTACCGCTCCAGCCGTATCGTCGCTTTCTCGACAGGTAATGTGTATCCGCTCGTTCCTGTCACGAGTCAAGGTTCACGGGAAACCGACGCCATGCAACCGGTCGGCGAATACGCCATGAGCGCCTTGGGACGAGAACGAATGTTTGAGTTCGCCAGCCGCCAATGGAATATCCCGCTCGTGCTGTTACGATTGAACTATGCGGTCGAGATGCGCTACGGAGTGCTGGTGGACATCGCGCAGCGGGTATTACAGGAACAAGAAATCGACGTGTCGATGGGACACGTCAATGTAATCTGGCAGGCCGACGCCAACGCGATGGCGCTGGCCGCCTTGGCGGACGCCGCGAGTCCGCCTTTCGTGGTCAATGTGGCCGGGCCAGAGATCCTGAGGGTCCGTGATGTTGCCGACCAATTCGCTGATCGATTCGGAGTTTCGACCCGCGTTGTCGGCCAAGAATCAGAGACGGCGCTGCTCAACGACGGAAGCTACGGGCGCGAGCGCTACGGGCAACCGCGCGTAGGAGTGGGACAACTGATCGATTGGACAGCGGACTGGCTGCTGCGCGGCAGAGCTACGTTGGGCAAACCAACCCATTTCGACGTGCGCAGCGGCGACTTCTGAGCCAGTCGTCTACAAACCGGGTCCACATTGCCGGCTAATTCGTGAGATGAGTGTATGGAAAAGCATACGAGAGTCATCGAATCATTACAACGCGGCATCGCCATTCCGGCGCACCCCTTAGCGCTCGATTGCAATCGCCGGCTCGACGAACGGCGACAACGCGCGCTGAGCCGATATTATCTTGCGGCGGGCGCCGGTGGACTGGCCGTCGGCGTGCATACAACCCAGTTCGCGATCCACGACCCAAGCGTTGGGCTGTACCAGCCTGTGCTCGAACTCGCTGCCGAGGAAATGGATCGGGCCGGCGCCACTCGCAACGAGCCGCTCGTGCGCGTCGGTGGACTTTGCGGCAACACAACGCAGGCTGTCCGCGAAGCGAGCATTTTGGCCGACCTTGGCTACCACGCCGGACTGCTGAACTTGGGCGCGATGCGTGGCGAAAGCGAGGCGAGGCTGGTGGAGCACTGCACTGCGGTCGCCGAAGTGATTCCCGTTTTCGGATTCTACCTACACGCGGATGTGGGTGGCCTCGAATTGCCGTTTTCATTCTGGCAGCGATTTGTCGAAATCGATCGAGTCATCGCCATTAAGGTCGCCGCTTTCAACCGATACCAAACGATCGATGTCGTCCGCGCTTTGGTCGAAGCTTCTCGCGACGACATCGCGCTGTATACGGGCAATGACGACAATATTGTCGTCGACTTACTCACGCCCTACGAATTTGTTCGCAACAGCGAGACGGTACAACGGCGATTCGTCGGCGGACTGCTCGGGCATTGGGCCGTATGGACCAAGGCGGCGACCGAACTGCTTTCGGAATGCCAGGAAGCCGCTTCCCATCGCGCCTGCTCTGCTGATTGGCTGCGACGGGCTATCGCCGTGACCGACATGAATGCGGCAATTTTCGACGCCCCTCACCGGTTCGTCGGCTGCATTCCCGGCATTCTGGAAGTCCTGCGCCGCCAGGGCCTGCTGGAAGGCGTCTGGTGCCTGGATGACAACGAGCTTCTCAGCCCGGGTCAAGCCGATGAAATCAGCCGTGTTTGCGCGGCCTACCCCGAACTGACCGACGACGCCTTCGTAGCCGAACATCGAGATTCATGGCTCAGCGGCTGAATCACGATGTGGCGCCGATGCGCGTCAGATGGGTGAACTCGTCGATCGTCAGCGTCGTTAGCTCCCCATCTTCGCGACACAGCACGAGAATGTCGGACCAAACGCGGTCGTCGAAATTGCGCCGATTGTGCAGGCCGTGGCGGCGGCGATCCTTGCGCACCACTGTGCCGCGTGTTGTCGTCGTCCAGATCTTCAGACCGACCTTGACCTCATGCTCCACTTCCACCTGCTCTCCTGGAGTGAGCTGGTCGAAAACCTGCCGCATTTGCGATTCGGTCTGCACGGCCATGGTTGCCTCCGTTGCTTCCGCCCTAGATTGCTCGACCCAGGCTCCCGACGCTCGATCCTGGATGGTTAGTCGACCTGCTTATCGTCGATCCAGCTCATCAATTTGCGCAACTCTTTACCGACTTGCTCGACACCATGGTTTCGCTCCCGGCGACGCACCGTTTTGAAAGCCGGCGCGCCGGCGCGATTCTCGAGCATCCATTCCTTGGCGAATTGGCCGGTTTGGATTTCGTTGAGAATCTTTTTCATCTCGGCCTTGGTCTCGTCGGTAACGATGCGCGGTCCGCGGGTGTAGTCGCCGTATTCGGCTGTGTTGCTAACACTGTAGCGCATGTAATTCAGGCCGCCTTGATAGAACAAGTCGACAATCAACTTCACTTCGTGCATGCATTCGAAGTAGGCCATTTCGGGCTGATAGCCCGCTTCGACAAGCGTTTCGAAGCCCGCCTTGATCAAGGCGCTTAGTCCACCGCATAGAACCACTTGTTCGCCGAACAGATCAGTCTCCGTTTCTTCGGCAAACGTCGTTTCGATTACACCCCCGCGCGTGCCGCCAATACCTTTGGCGTAGGCCAGGCCTAGCTTCTTGGTTTCCGGCTTGGCGTCTTCGTCCATGGCGATCAAGCTCGGCACGCCGCCGCCGGCCACGAATTCGCTACGAACCAAGTGCCCGGGTCCCTTGGGAGCAACCAACAGTCGGTCGACGCCCTTAGGAGCTTCGATGAGGCCGAAATGAACATTGAAACCGTGCGAGCACATGAGCACGTTGCCCGGTTCCAGTTGGTCGCGAATGTGCTCCTTGTAGATTTCGGCCTGGACCTCGTCGGGGAGCAGGATATTGATCAGGTCGCCGCGACGGGCGGCCTCTTCGACCGGCATCGGCTCGAAACCATGGCTTACCGCCAGGTCGTAGTTCGCGCTACCCGGCCTTTGGCCAACCACCACGTTGACGCCGCTGTCGCGCAGGTTCTGAGCATGGGCGTGGCCTTGCGAACCGTAGCCGAGAATGGCCACGGTTTTGCCCTTGAGCACGGAGAGATCGGCATCATCATCGTAATAAATCGTCGCTGGCATGGATCAAACAACTCCTACTAAACAAAGGCTTTGGATCGATGTGTTCTTCACTAATTCGGGCCACGACCGAGGATTCGTCGTCGCGGCATGCGCGCTGTCGAAAAGCCGCTATTCGGCCGCGGTATACTTGGTAATCGAACTCTCCACGGCATTCGTGCGATTCACGCTACGCACCATGGCGATTCGTCCTGTGCGCACCAATTCGGTAATGCCAAAGGGGCGCATCAGATCAATGAATGCTTCAATCTTGCTTTCCTGTCCGGAGATCTCGATCATGAGCTCGGTCGGCGCCACGTCGACGATCTTGCCACGGAACACTTCCGTCAACTCGCGAATCTCGCTGCGCGCCACGCCTGTGGGCGCATGGACCTTGATCAGCATCAGGTCGCGCTCGACGTAATCCTGAGTGCTGATGTCGTTGACTTCCACAATCGTAACAATCTTTTCCAACTGCTTGCGGACTTGCTCCAGCACGCTGTCGTCGCCGACAATGACGAAGGTCATTCGTGAAAGATTGGGGTTCTCCGTCTCACCGACCGCCAGGCTAACGATGTTGTAGCCGCGCGACGCTAGCATTCCCGAAACGTGAGCCAACACGCCGGGCACATTCTGCACCAGGGCCGAAACTACGTGCCGCATCTGCAATCTCCGCGAAAGACAAACCCCCTAGTTTATCGCCGGCGCACCGGGTGAACAAGCCGCAATAATTCCCCGTAGTTTGTCCTATCGGCGTCAAAATCGCGCCCTTGTGCAACTATGCGGTTAGGGACGTTTGCGTTGACCATCGGCTCCGCGGCGCGGCGGCTCCCAGAAGGGACAAAACTCCCTCCAATGGTGTTCGCGCCTCGGGCAGTTCGCCTTTGAGCATCATGACCGCGGCGTTATTCTGTAGGTTCGGCTCACGAAGCGTCGCCCGACGGCGAGAACTTCACAGGGCGGCAGAGGAATTGAATCGGCATGGCTGCAAGAAAGAAGAAACCGTCGCCGAAAAAAGCAGTTGCGCGGCGCGAGTTGATTCACGATCTGATCGACTCGATTTTGGATGTCCTCGATTCCCATCCAGCGAGCATCGCCTCGCGTGGCAACGGTTATATGTCGCGCGTCAGCGACTTCGCCTGGCACGCCCGGCGACGTGAGCTGGAATGCAGTGTCCAGGGAACGGCTGCACTGCCTTACTCGGTTACGATCGAATTGGCGAGCGATTTGCATGAAATCGTCTCGGTCGACTGCACCTGTCCGTACGGCGAAAGCTGGAACTTGTGCAAACACACCTACGCCGCCTGTCGTAAGCTGGAAGAGAGGCTTGTGCTTCCCGGCGATTCGGTGCGCCGCTGGCTCACGGGCGACGAAGCGATAGAACCGTGGATGGAAGTACTCGGCCGGCTCGACGAGTATCTCGACCGCCAGGAGGCCTCGCGATTACGGATGACGCCGGACGATACGCGCCGATTGAGCTGGCGAGTCGACTTCCGCGAGTCGTCGGATAGCGACGTGATCACGCTTGGACCTTACGAACAGAAGCTGTCGAAATCCGGCAAATGGACCGCCGGCCGAAAGATTCGCTGGGAACGTATCGCTGCCGAGCCCGAACTATGGACGACGCCTGCCGATCAGCGTATCGCCGAGTACCTGCAACGAAGCATGGAAAGTGGCGGCCCCTATGGCGCGTATTACGCCTTCGGGTTCGAACCCGACTTAATTGCGATGTTGAGCTTTCTCGCCGAGCATCCCCGTGTGGTTTGGAACGACGATCCGACACAGTCGGTGACCATTGACCAGGGCCAGGCCGGCGTAGCCGTTCAGCGACAGAAGAAAGGGCTGCGCGTTGTTCCGGCAGTCGATGGAAAGCCGGCCGAAGAAGTGGGTGTCTGCATCCTGCTTGAGACCTCGCCCTGGGATCCGCAACGCATGCGCGAAGGTATAATCTGCGTGAACCGAACGGAAAACCGGATCGCCGTGATTGAGGCCGATGCGGATACCGTTCAGCTCTTTAGCGACTTGGCGCATATTAACGTGCCGGTACCCGAAAAGGCGCACGATCGGCTACTACCGCAGCTCGCCAAACTGGAACGCGAATCGCATTTGCCGGTCGCCTACGACGACAAGCTAATCGGCGGTACGGTCGATGCCGACCGAGCCATCGTGCTACGGCTCGAACCCGTGGAACCGGCTGGGCTTTTCGCCGAAATCAAGGTGCGACCGGCCGAATTGGGGCCGGTCCTTGACCCGGGAAATGGGCCAAGTGAGTTGACAACAATGATCGACGGCAAGCGCGTAGTGGTGCGCCGTGATCTGGCGGATGAACTCTCGCGGGGCGCGACAATTCGCGACGCTCTGCAACTAGCCGACCAGCCCGAAGAGCGTCCCTGGCATTGGCGAATCTACACAGACGATGAAGCGCTCGATTTGGTGGCGACAGCCAGCGACTATGAAGGCGACGACTTAGTGGTTGAGTGGCCCGAAAACGCCCGGCTAACTGTTTCGCGCGAGGTCACGGCCCAGCAACTTCGCGTGGAGATTACTGACAAGCAAGATTGGTTCGGCCTCAGCGGCACGATTGAAGTGGATGGCCAGCAAGTACCGCTAGCCAAACTGCTCGAAGCCATTCGCGGTGGTCATCGCTATGTGGCGCTAGGAAAGAATCAATTCTTGCGAATCGCCAAAGGATTCAGGGATCGTCTGGCGGCCCTGGCCGACGTGACCCACGCGAGCCGTTCCGGCTTGGAAATCGACATGACGGCCGCGCCGATTCTCGACGATCTGGCCGACGCCCAAGTGCAACTACAGGCTTCGCAAAGTTGGAAGCAGTTGATGCGGCGATTGGAAGCAGCCGCCGAATTGAACCCGGATCCACCGATTACTTTGGCCGCCGAGTTGCGCGATTATCAATTGGAAGGCTATCGCTGGATGCGACGCTTGGCGACTTGGGGCGTGGGGGGCTGCCTGGCCGACGATATGGGCCTGGGTAAGACGGTGCAAGCGCTGGCCCTGCTGATCGATCGCATGGAAGAAGGACCGGCGCTCGTCGTTGCGCCAACTTCGGTCGGGTTCAATTGGGTGCGCGAGGCCGAACGCTTCGCCCCCACGCTGCGCCCGATCCTTTATCGCGAAACCGATCGCAGCGACGTGCTCCACTCGTTGGGCGAAGGCGACGTGGTCGTCATTAGCTACGGCTTGCTCATGCGCGACGCCGAGCGCTTAACGAACGTTTCCTGGGGCACGTTGATTCTGGACGAAGCCCAACAAATCAAGAATAGCCAAACCAAAACGGCGCGCGCTGCGCGATCGCTGGAGGCGAAATGGCGGCTCGCTCTGACCGGCACGCCGATCGAAAACCATCTGGGCGAACTTTGGAGCTTGTTCCGGGCGATTTCGCCTGGCTTGTTCGGCAGTTGGGAGCGTTTTCGCGAGCGTTTTGCCGAACCCATCGAGAAACAAAAGGACGGACACCGTCGCCAGGCCTTGGCTCGCGTGGTGCGTCCCTTTATTCTGCGTCGCACAAAGGCGGAAGTGCTTGACGAACTTCCGGCGCGCACGGAAGTGCAACTGCATGCCGAAATGTCGTCGGCCGAGCAGAAACTCTATGAAGAAACACGGCTGAAGGCAGCCATGACACTGACCGGTTTGGCCGATGACGATGGCGGACCGCGCGACAAGCGATTTCGCGTACTCGCGGCGCTGACCAAGCTACGCCAACTCGCTTGCCATCCCAAGCTCGTGGACGCGAAATGGAAGCACGGCTCGGCGAAGCTCGACCTGTTCATGGAAACGGTCGACGAGCTGCGCGAGGGCAATCATCGGGCCCTTGTGTTCAGTCAGTTCACGCAGCACCTGGAGATTCTTCGCGGTGAACTTGATGCGCGGGGCATTTCCTATCTCTATCTCGACGGCCAAACACCGGCAAAGAAACGGGCCGAGCAAGTCGACGCGTTCCAGCATGGCGAAGGTGACTTGTTCCTGATTTCGCTTAAGGCCGGCGGTACGGGTCTCAACCTGACCGCCGCCGATTATGTCATTCACATGGACCCCTGGTGGAATCCGGCGGTCGAGGATCAGGCAACTGACCGAGCGCATCGCATGGGACAGACGCGCCCGGTAACCGTGTATCGCTTGGTGAGCAAGGGCACGATCGAAGAGCAGATTCTCTCGCTACATGCCAACAAGCGCAACCTGGTCGCCGGCGTGCTCGATGGCGCGGACAAGGCGGGCAAGCTTTCGACCGACGAACTGATCGCCTTGATACGTGGCGACGGCGACCCGGTATTGGCGAAGGCCGGTTCATCGCCAAGCAGTTCCGCGCAAAGCAAGAACGTTGTGCCCAAGCCCAAACTCAAAGGGCGCGTGAAGAAACGCCCCGCGTCGAATCGCAGGTAAGGTGAAGTGAGGGAGCGACGCGCACGGCGAATCAATCGTTGCGCGTCAACACTAGCGCTGTTTCGCGCTGCCGAGCGCGAATGACTTCTAACTTGCGCAGCTGCAACTCGGTCCAGTGCCAGGCGATCTTTGTTTCCGGGTGTGTTTGCTGGAAAGTTGCGATTCCGTCGAGCGTCACGCCTGTTCCCATCAAACGTAGTCGATACAGATGCGGCAATCGGGCGATCTGCACGAGATCGGCATCCGCGGCGCTCGTGCCGTCGAGGTTGATCCAGACTGGCTGATACCAAAAGTCATCTCCGGTGCATTGCGTCAGCCAGGCCGGCAACGGAGGGCGAGGCGTCTTGGCCGGGCAATACCAAAATCCGCTCCCCCAATAATCTAGCTCGTGAGCGAAGTGCATTTGGCCACCCAGGCTCTGCACTCGCCAGCGTACTTCGCGTTGCAAATGGGCTCGCCTGGCTCGATGGCCCACGACGGCGGCCAACACGGTGATCAACAGCAAAAGCAGCCGCAAACTGAAGCGCGGCCTCATAGAGATCGACAACATGGCAGTGTCCACCATAAAGGACAGATTTAGCCATCCGACAGCCAACTCGCTCCAAGTTCCGACAATTATTGCAGTGGCGAGATCGCGAACAGTCCTATCAGACGAACTACGGCAATTAGCTCAACGCCATGCCCCCAAATACCGGATCCGTTCGCTCTATCTGAAGAAGCGCCGATTGGCCGGCATTTCGCCCTTTACCCCCAAAGGATCTGAGCGATGCGATGTCTTCTGCTGCAATTCGAGTGTCTTTTGATGGTGCTCTTCCACTCGGCGGGTTCTCAACCCGTCGCTGCTGCGCCGAATGTCTTATACGGCGACGATACAACGTTTGCCGCCATCGCCTATTCCGAAGACACCGGCAAAATTGGCTACGCTACAGAATGCGCCAGCCGAAACATTGCCGAAACGTTGGCCAAGCGGCGATGCGGAGCGGAAGACGCAAAACCCGTGGGTTGGGTGAACAACGGATTCTGCGCGCTGGCGATTGGCGACGAGGGAGCATGGGGCACCGGTTACAGTTTCGGCGACGGTGCTTCGAACAAAGCCGCAAAACAAAGGGCCTTGGAAAAGTGCGCCGAACACGGCGACCACCCTCGGGTCGTCCTTTGTGTTTGCTCGGTATCCGAACGGGTAGAAGTCGGCGATGGCATCTGGATCCACGACGAAACTCGATCGCCAGGCTCCGACGATTGAATGACGACGCCGACGGGGCAACGCTGACCCAACACAGACTGCGAATCCGAGTCGTCCTCGCTGTGATGATACAGCCAGAAATTCCTAGGCTTGAAGTCGCTGCGCCATGTATTTAAGAATATCGCGAATCGAGATGATGCCCGTGGGCTTGCCGTCCCGCAGGATCGGCAAATGACGATAGCCGCCCACATCCATGCGGTGTAAGGCAAAGGCAATCTTGTCATTTTCGCCTAATGTGCGAGGTTTCGGCGTCATGTACTCCGAAACCGGATGATCCTTGAGTTCCGCGTAATCGACGTTCAGCTTCATCAAGGCGTCGCGTTCAGTGAAAACGCCGAGCAACTCCTCGCCGTCCATCACGAGCACACAGCCGACGTTGCTCTCCGTTAGCTTTTCAAGCACTTGAGAAATCGGCGTATCAGGGGCAACCCAAGGGTGAGGCCGCGGCGACAAGGCGGAGATGTCGTCCTGCAAAATGGCCTCTTCCAGTGGATTCGCCGGCGTTCGCCCGCCGGGGTCGGCGTCCAACTCCGTCGCCTGCTGCTCGCCGGCATCGACACTCCAAGTGTCACCGGCGTGGAAGAGCTTCTCAAGCTGTCCCTCGCCCTTCTTTTCGATCGCGGCATGAATCTGTTCATTCACCATAACGTCGTATCGCGGACGATCCACGGCCCGGAACACACCAATAGGTTCGGGGAACTGCGGATAATGCATGCGGCTGAGCAGATACGCCAAACTCGGTTCGGGAAGCTTTTCGTCGTGGAAGAGGAGATCGTCTTCGGTAATTCCTTTGCCAAGTTCAACAATTTCCGGCTCCATTCCATTGAGCCGAATGCCCTTGTCGCGATTTTTTCCGAAAATCAGCGGCTTGCCATGTTCGAGTTCAATCGTGGTTTCCGCTTTCGTGTCGCGGTCAGTCGCGTAGTCGTAAGCGCCGTTATTGAAGATGTTGCAATTCTGATACACCTCGACAAACGCAGTTCCTTTGTGCTCGGCTGCGCGGGCGAGCACGCTGCCCAGATGCTTGATGTTCACGTCGATCGTGCGCGCGACAAACGTCGCTTCGCACCCGATCGCCACGGACAGGGGGTGCAATGGATTGTCGACCGACCCCATCGGCGTGCTCTTCGTAACCTTGCCCAACGGCGAGGTCGGCGAATATTGACCCTTGGTCAAACCGTAAATGCGGTTATTAAACAAGACAATGTTCACGTCGAGATTACGGCGAATCGCATGCATCAAATGATTGCCGCCGATCGAGAGCGCATCGCCATCACCCGTGATTACCCAAACCGAAAGGTCCGGACGCACGGTCTTCACACCGGTCGCCACAGCGGGCGCCCGCCCATGGATCGAATGAAATCCATACGTGTTCATGTAATAGGGAAACCGGCTCGAACAGCCGATCCCGCTGATAAACACGAACTTCTCGCGCGGAATGCCCAATGTCGGCAGCACCTTCTTCATCTGGGCGAGAATCGAATAATCGCCACAGCCGGGGCACCATCGTACGTCCTGGTCGCTCGCGAAGTCAGCAGGTTTCAAGACTGGCAGTGAAGTATCCGTGCTCATCGTAATCTCAACTTTTCTATATGGTCCGCAGCCGCGCGACGCGCCGGCCGGATGAAAAACGATTTCAGAGCCATGTTTCCGTCATGCAACTACGATAGATGCTCATCGATCGCCGCGGCAACCTCGGCGACATGGAACGGTTTACCTTGGACCTTATTCAGGCCGATGGCGTCCACCAGGAACTCCGCTCGCAACATGAGGCGCAACTGCCCTAAGTTGAGTTCTGGTACCAGGACTTTTTCGTACTTACTAAGAATCTCACCCAAATTGCGCGGGAAAGGATTCAGATATCGCAGATGACAATGTGCGACCGATTTCCCTTCGGCAATGGCTCGCTTGGCGGCCGTTGCACAGGCACCGTAGGTTCCGCCCCAAGTGACGACTAGCAACTTGCCGGACTCGGGACCGTCGACTTGTTGCAAGGGAATTCGATCGGCAACGTTGGCTACCTTCTTCGCCCGCAGGTGAATCATGTGCTCGTGGTTGGCGGGATCGTAACTGACATTGCCGGTAATGTCCTGCTTCTCCAGCCCGCCAATTCGATGCGTCAGCCCCTTGGTGCCTGGAATGGCCCAAGGCCGTGCAAGTCGTTCATTGCGCTCGTAGGCCAAGAACTGTTCGCCATTCTCGTTCGGCTCGGGATGCTTGACTTCGATGCGCGGCAGATCGTTCACGTCGGGAATGCGCCAAGGTTCGGAACCGTTGGCAATGTAGCCGTCGGTTAAGAGCATGACGGGTGTCATGAATTCCACGGCAATGCGCCAGGCTTCAATCGCCGCGTCGAAGCAGTCGGCCGGTCCTTTGGCCGCAATGATCGGCATCGGGCATTCACCATTGCGGCCGAACATGGCCTGGTAGAGATCGGCTTGCTCCGTCTTCGTCGGCAACCCGGTCGAAGGGCCGCCACGCTGCACGTTGACGATGACCATCGGCAATTCGGTCATCACAGCCAGGCCCATGGCCTCGCCTTTAAGTGCGATGCCCGGACCGCTCGACGACGTAACGGCCATCACGCCGGCGAACGCCGCGCCGACGGTAGCGGCCATGGCGGCGATCTCGTCTTCGGCTTGAAATGTAAGCACGTCGAACTCTTTGTGACGGCCCAATTCGTGCAGAATATCGCTGGCCGGCGTGATCGGATAGGCGCCGAGAAAAAGTTGCTTGTTGCTCTGCTTGGCGGCCGCAATCAGCCCCCAAGCCAACGCCGTATTGCCCATGATGCTTCGATATGTGCCGGGCGGCAACTTGGCGCGATCAACCTTGAATCGGTTTCCAATCGCCTCGGTCGTTTCGCCGAAATTGTATCCGGCATTCAAGGCGCGGCGGTTGGCGTCCGCAACTTCCGGCCGCTTGCCGAATTTTTCGTCGATGTACCGCAACGTGGGATCGAGCGGCCGGTCGTACAACCAGAACACGAGACCCATCGCCAGGAAGTTACGGCAGCGGTCCGCTTCTTTGGTGCTCAGCCCCAGTCCTTCCACCGCGTCGCGTGTCATCTGTGTCATATTCAGACGAAACACCTGGTAGCTACCGAGACTTCCGTCTTCGACCGGATCGGCTGCATAGCCGGCTTGTTCGAGGCCCTTCTTGTCGAAAGCGTCGGTATTGACGATCAAAATACCGCCTGCCTTCAGATCGCTAAGATTGGTAGCCAACGCGGCTGGATTCATCGCCACCAGTGCGTCGACCGAGTCACCGGGCGTATAAATCTCTTTGCTGGCAAAGTGTATCTGAAATCCGCTCACACCGGCCTTCGTGCCGCGCGGAGCGCGAATCTCAGCCGGAAAGTCGGGAAAGGTCGCTACATCATTACCGGCCAAAGCCGACGTGTTGGAAAGCTGGGTTCCGGCCAATTGCATGCCGTCGCCCGAGTCGCCGCAAAAGCGCACGGTTGCTTCTTCGAGATCGACAAAAAACTTCTCTGGCTTGGTCATCGTCGCCATGGCTTCGTTGCTATTCCTGCGCCACTTTACTTAGTAGCCGCTTGAGCAGCCAAGTAATGCAATCCTAAGCGCCTTCGCGCGTCTGCATTACTTGACTCGGTTCCGGAGGGAGATTGTAAACGGTCTGCGGGAAGTGCTCGATCAGATATCGAATGATTCCCGACACCTTAAGAAACGACACGCAGCGTCCTTCGCCATCGACGACAGGCAAACGTCGGTAACCGCCTTCCGACATCCTTTTTACGGCCGTGCCAACTGTGTCGTCCGCATGCAAAGTCGCCGGTGTTGTGATCATCACCTCGGAGATCGGTGCATCCAGGCTCGCCCCCTGAGCCATGAGATTCAGCGCATCGCGCTCCGTGAAAATGCCTGCGACTTTACCGTCGCTACAAATGATGACACTACCGGTCTTCTGCGCCTTCATCAGCGCAAAGACCTCACGAACGCTCGTATCAGGCACAACCGAAAGAGGTTCAACCGGGTGCGCCTCGGCTATCAACTCTGCATCGAGATTCAAGTTGGGCTCCAATCGATGGGGAACGCCGAAAAAAGAGCGTTCACGGCGGACTTCAACCACAAGGGGTATAAACAGGCCGCCGTCGGGCATGCGTTGAGACTCAGTACAACCCGAAATTTACCACGACCTCACAGCCTTTTGAAGCGCAAATTCGCGACGAATCTGGCCGTTTGGGTTACTCCCCGGAAGAGGGCGGCTGAAAAAATTGGGCCAGATCGATGCCACCTCGCTGTTCCTCCTCGAGCAGCTTCAACCGACGCTCTAAGTGCTCGAGGCGGCGTGATAGCTGAGGAACGAGTTGCTCGGTCGTGTCGACCGGTTTGGGCCTGGGAACTCGCGGATAGCCCAACTGCCGCTGCAGTGCGGCGAACAAATAGAGCGGATCTTTCCGGCGATTGGCCAACGCGATACGACCTTCGCGCACGCCAAAGAGCGGATCGCCTGCCGACTCGACAGACTTATATGCCTTGGACTGCACCTCACCGTAGTATTCGCTGCGCACGTAGATCATGTCGGCCAGATCAATCATGCCGATTCGCCGCCGCACCGACTCGATCCACTCGCCCCACGAGGCATCGAATATCGGATCCTGGCACATGGCCGCCAGACCCTGGTCGTACCGCAGCCGATTGCGACAAAGCGTTTCGAACTGATAGAGAAACATACCCTGGGGCGAGGCCCCGGCCGCCATGTAATCGGCCATGTGCCGCAGCACGTCGAGCGCCACGCGCAGGTCGAATCGGCCACGGTCGTTTTCCGCTTCGTCGACGATATACGCCTGAAACGCCGTAAAATAATGGCCCAGTCGTCGCATGGCCGGACCGAAAACGCCCATGTGCTTCAACTCCGATAGCAGATAGTCGATCGCCATCGGCAGTTTCGTCGTCGCCAAGATTTCTTGGCGAATCGAGCCAAACAAATCCTGCGTCGCTTGGTTTTCCGGCAGTCGCTCGCACAGCATACGGAAGAAATAACCTTGCTCGACATACTCCTCGCGATCAAGCAACGCCATTAACGACCTTCGCCTTCCGAGGAAGAAGCGTCGGCCGTTCGCCTTTTCAGAACTTGGTCGAGAAACTCGATCGCATGCTCGCGTGCTTCGGTGTTGAACAACGTTTGAATGTGCCCTGCCCCGGCAACCTTATGGACTTGCGACGAAACGCCAGCCGCTTTGAGCAAGATGTCCATTCCCACCGGACTCAGGACGGGAACCAGCGCGTCTTTCTCGCCGTGGAAAAAGTAACAAGGCGGGTCATCGCCGCTAACGAACGCAGCTGGCGAAGCCTGAAGGTAAATCTCCGGCTTTTCCGAACGGCTTCCACCCAACCAGTAGGCCAGGATCCGAGCGTTGGCCGGCAGCAGCCGGAAGTCGAGCGGAGCGCCACCTGCGACAACCGCCTGCAGGCGTGCCGAGGGAATGCCACGCTTTGCTTCCGCCTCGTCACTCGCAGTGCCCAGCAACGAAACCAGATGACCGCCGGCCGAGTAGCCGTAGCCGCCGATGTGTTGTGGATCAATTTTCCATTTTTGTGAAGTTCGTCGCATCCAGCGCACGGCTTCGCGGCAATCATCGATCTGTGCCGGGAACAGATGCTGCGGCGCAAGCCGATAACTGATCGCCACGGCCACGTAGTCGGCCTGGGCCAATTCCCGCGCCACCATCGCCAACTGATTGCGATTGCCCGACATCCAAGCGCCGCCGTGAACGACCAAGACGCCGGGAAAAGGGCCTTTTCCCGGGGGGCGATAGATGTCGGCCGCCAGTTTTACGTCATCGTGCACGCAATACTCGATGTCGCGCTCGACTTCGATTTCCTTCGCTTCGGCCGCCGGCAGCCATGGCGCGGACGACACAAGCACGAGCAACACGACAGCAACGTCAACGAAGCGATTGTTCGACATCAGATCTTAGTCCCAAGAATCGGTAGTCGGCGGACAAGGCGTACGTATAATGATATGCTAGGCTGGAGCCGGGGAAAATGGGATTCCGAAGCCAATGCCGATCGTGCCAGAAATGTAATGAATAAGAGATTTTCAACTATTGAAGCGGCGGTAGAGGCGATCCAACGCGGTGACGTTGTCATCGTGGTCGACGCGGAAGACCGAGAAAACGAAGGCGACTTCATCTGTGCGGCAGAAAAAATTTCGCCTGAAATCGTCAATTTCATGATCACGCACGGACGCGGTCAACTCTGCATGCCGATCCTGCCCGAAGACGGTCAACGGCTTCAGCTCGACCCGATGGTCGACACGAACACGGCGCCCTTAGGCACAAACTACACGGTTCCTGTCGATCATCGCACGAATCGCACCGGAATTACCGCGGCCGAGCGATCGGCCACGATTGCGGCGATCTGCGACCCCTCCAGCCGTCCGTCCGACTTCGTGCGCCCAGGACACCTCTTTCCGCTCGTTGCCAAAGAGGGCGGCGTGTTGCGCCGCGCTGGCCATACAGAAGCCGCCGTCGACCTGACTCGCCTGGCTGGCCTCCGTCCGTGCGGCGCGTTGTGCGAAATTCTCGATGAGACCGGCGACCGGGCCAACCGCAAGCGACTGGGCGAAATCGCCGCGGAATTCAATCTGGAAATCATTTCGATCGAACAACTGATCGCCTATCGCCGGGTGCG
>JAGQOS010000309.1 GCA_020427265.1 Planctomycetales bacterium | reverse complement strand
TCTCGATTCCGCGCGCGCAGCTCTGTATGCCGTGGCGTGCATGACTCGCATCGATGGCGTCGTCGAGCAAGCGAACGGCGAATGCCTCGGCATTGGAGTGCATCCTGCCGAATTTGGCCCCAGCGACGCCGCCCAAGGCTTTGCACTTTCGCTGGCCGCCGAGTTGCAGTTGGCGTCGTACCCGAGGAATGGCCGTGAATAACGGGAAGACCGCCTCCACGTCAGGTTTGTTTTTTGGCGTCAAGGCGCGGTTAAAACGCGGCGCCTTGTGGTTTCGCTCGTCGATGCTCGAACCGGCCACGTTCGGCCGGCGGCTCGCCAAATGCGATCCCGTCCTTGTATTTCAAATGGGCAAGGTCGCCTCGACGAGCGTCTATTATGCGGCGAAGGAATCGTACCCAGGTGCGGTGGTTCACACGCATTGGCTTACAGCCGATCACGCCGACTGGCAGGTTCGCCGGTTGTATCGCGAAGTGTACGCCGCGCGCCGGCCTCTGCGCGTCATTACGCTCACCCGCGAACCGATCGGCCGCAATCTTTCCGCCTTTTTTCAGAACTACGAGGAACTCACGGGAACGGCCCGCGGCGAAGTCGAGTTCTCAGTCGCCGAACTGACCGAGCTGTTTCTCGAAAAATATCACCATGATTTTCCCTTGACCTGGTTCGAGGACAACATCGAACGGTACTTTGGCGTCGATGTTTATGCCGAACCATTTCCCGATCGCGGCTACCAGCAGCACGAGCGCGGCAATGTCCGTTTGCTGCTGTTGCGCAGCGAGTTAGATGACCGCGACAAGGCGCAAGCTGTCGGCGAGTTTCTCGACCTGCCGCAACTGGCGATCCGGCCACGCAACGTCGGCGAACGAAAAGGCTATGGAGACGAGTACGGCCGCTTCAAAAACGCCGTGAAGCTTCCTCCCGAATACATCGAACGCATGTGTGCTTCTCGCTACTTCCAGCACTTCTACGCCGCCGAAACAATCGACTCGGTGCGCGCGAAGTGGTTGGCCCGCCTGGAGAATGTCGCCTAGCATGATGGACGCCGCCTCCGTCAGAAAACGCGTGGGACTCAACACCGTTTCGCTCTGGATGGCGAAGCTGGCGCAGATCTGCTTGGGCATCGTGCTCACGCCGTTGCTGTTGCTGGAACTCGGCAAGGAAGGATACGGCGTTTGCGCGATCGCCATGACGATCCAGTCGCTGGCGATGATCGCCGATTTGCGAATCCGCGTCGCCTTGGCTCGCGAACTGGCGGCGGCGCTGACCAACGGCGAGCACGAGCGGGCCAGTCGCCTGGCATCGAGCGGCATGGTCGTTTATCTCGCGCTGGGCACGCTCATGGCGGCGGTTTGCGGTCTCGCCGCGCCGTGGCTCGCCCACTGGTTCAACGTTTCGCCGGCACTTCTCGATGATACGGTCGCGCTAATTCGCTGGTATGGCGGCGCATCGATCTTGCTTTCGTTCCTGCAGCCGGTCTATTCCTCGGCGCTGGCGGCTCGAAATCGATTCGACCTGACCAATTACACCGAATTAGCCGTCACGACGTCGCGCGGAATCGTCATGATTGCCGTGTTGATTCTCAGCACGCGCGACCTGTTAGCCTGGGGAGTCGTCATGGTGCTCTTCCAGACCGTTTCCGTTCTTGCTCAACGAAGACTAGCCATGCGCGTCGTGCCGCAGATCGAGCGTCGTTGGGCGCTCATGGATTTGCGCCTTTTCGGCTCCGTACTCAGCCTCGGCGGATCGCTGTTCCTGCTAAGACTGGCGCAGTTGTTCAGTGAAACGCTTGACCCGATCATCTTGACCGCGTTTCTCGGTCCAGGGGCCGTCGCTCTCTATCGGCCTGGTCTTTCCCTTGTGCGAATGGCGGGACCGTTTGTGCAGACCCTGCGCGAACAGCTTCACCCTTTGACCACCAACGCACACGTCGCTGGCGACACGCAGCGACTTCAGCGACTGCTAATTGTGGGCACGCGTTACACGATTCTACTGGCGATACCCGTTTACACCGTTTTATTTGTATTCGCGCAGCCGATCATCGACGTTTGGGTGGGCCGAGCCCTTGGGGAAGAAGCTATTGTTTCCGCCCGCGTTCTCATGGGGTTGGCCGTCGTCGAAATGACCGTCTGCCTGGGCGGCTCTCAGTTTCCGGTGCTAATGGGCGCGAACGCTGTAGGTTTTGTAGTCAAGCTCCAACTCCCACTCGCGGTGTTGAATCTAATTGTTTCCGTATTGCTCGTCGGCTATACGCCGCTCGGCGTCTTCGGCGTTGTCGTGGCGACGATCGCGCTAACACTAGTTAGGCGGCCGCTGCTCACCATTTACTCAGCGCACGTAGCGGGTCTGACGACGATTCAGTACTTGCGACAGGCCTATCTCTGGCCGTGTGTCGTGCTGTTGATTGTTGCTCCCTTTGCGCTCGCCTTGAAATTGCTATTTCTGCCGAAAACGCTGCCGTGGCTTATCGCCTCCGCGGTGCTTACAAGCGCCATTTGGCTCGTTGCCACGTGGAAGATTGGACTTGTCGAAACAGACCGAGTGATGTTTCGTCACTTGATTTCCAGTTTTCGCCTGCGGCGACGGAATTCGGCGACGGCTTCGGCCGAGGAGCCGAGTCCAACGGGCGTCTGACCTTAAATGACCCAACGGTGCTTCATTCTCGAAGGAAACGGCGCAACAGCCAATCGTGGTTGCCAGGCGATTCACCTGGTAACCACCTCGCTGTTGCGCGAAGCGTTCAACGACTGCCGTTTCATCAACGCGCCGGCGGCAGTCGGTGATCGAAGCCGCAACTATCCGTCGGACTCAAATACGGTTCACCTTTTGCCGCAAACTGTCGTTCGCTGGCGTCCCCGCTGGTTTGCACGCAAGCTACGGCGCAAGCTGCTGGGCCAAACACCAGAACCTTCCTATCGCTTTGCACGCCACCTCGATCAGGCCGATGCTGTTTTGGCGCTCGGCGGTGACAACTATTCACTCGACTACGGACGCCCCGATCGATTTTTCGACGTGATCAAACGCACGCGGCAAGCTCGCAAACCGTTCGTCATCTGGGGAGCGTCAGTTGGATCATTCGCCTCCGATCCCGAGTTCGAAGCCTTCGCTGTGCAGCAACTGCAAGATGTTTCACTCATTTGTGTCCGCGAATCCGAATCTATCCGATATCTGGCGAGCCTCGGTATCGAAGACAATGTGGTCGCCGTGGCCGACCCGGCGTTCTTGCTACCCCCCCATGAATCCGCCCTTTCGCCAACACTCGAAAAATCGCTCGAAGGGCCAGTGCTGGGTTTAAATCTTTCTGGCCTAATGGGTCGCTATCGCAAGAATGGAGAAGCGTGGGTCGAGGAAGCCGCCGATTGGGTAAAACAGCTACTTCGCACCATCGACATGCCCTTGCTGCTCGTGCCTCACGTTGTTCACCCTCGAGATGATGACCATCATTTCTTGGCGGAGGTACAACGCCGGGCCGCTGTCACTGACGAACGCCTGTTGCTACTTCCGCGCGACCTGGATTGTCGACAAATCAAAGGAGTCATTGCCCGCCTACAGGCTTTCATCGGCGCACGAACGCACTCGACCATTGCCGCGTTATCGAGTTGCGTGCCGACGCTATCGATAGGCTACAGCCTCAAGTCGCGCGGCATCAATCTCGACATCTTTGGACATACCGAACATTTGGCGCCTATCGATCAGTTGGATGCCAACTCACTCGCAACGGCGGCCGAAGGCTTGCTTCGCAACCAAAGTCAGATTCGGCGTCACCTTGAAGCGACAATGCCCGCTTACAGCAACCGGGCGCGTGACAGTGTTCAATTTCTCAAGGAGATGCTGGACAGTGATCCAAGTGGCGTGCCAGGTGAATTGCGTTTGGCGGCTGGGAGCCGATCGTGACGACCGACGTTCCAACGCCTCGCGTGTCCGTCATCGTGCCAACACATAACCGAGCGACGCTCTTGACCGAATCGCTCGATTCAGTGCTTGCCCAAGACGTTGCGTCGCTGGAGTTGATCGTCGTCGACGACGGATCGACCGACGATACACCGCAGCTTCTGGCCGCTTATGCCGACCGCCTCGTCGCCCTGCGTCAAACAAATCAAGGTGTCGCGGCGGCGACGATGGCAGGAATCTACCAAGCAAAATCCCCTCTCATCGCTTTGCACGACTCCGACGATCGAATGTTGTCTGGAAGATTGCAGAAACAGTGCGACTTTCTCGATGCCAACCCCTCGGTCATGGCGGTCGCTGGCAACATGGTTTTCGAAGGCAATGAGCAGACCAATTATCTGCAGAGCATTGGTATTGAATTCGACGAGCATGGCGAGGCTATCTTCGAGCGGCCCTACGAACGTGTCGTGGCCCGAAATTTCATGGCTAACGCGGCCTCGTGTTTTCGGCGCGAGGCGTTTTTGACGGCTGGTGGATATGATCTATCTTATCGCGCTGTACAGGATGGCGAGTTCTGGTTTCGCGTAGCGAGGAAATGGTCGCTAGCCTGCTTAAATCATCCGTGTACCTGGGTGCGAGTCCACAATGGCAGCTTAAGCCAGTCGACTGCGGCGCTCGAATGCAAATTGCGGCTCTACGAGCGGGAAATCGCATCGGGCGACTTACGGACCCCCTCAATCCGCGCGCTTATCATTCGCCGCCTGAGATATCTGACTCGCGAGTATGTGCGTCGTTGCAGCCAATCTGGTTGTAGTGACAACTGGCGAGAATTGGCTCGGCAAGTCGCCCGGCATGTGTCTCTCGTAGATCGATTGCGACTCGAGCTCGGCACGCGTTTGCCAACCGGCTTGGTGAATTGGGTATGCTGACTCCGCTAGCAAGATTTGTTTGTTCGCTGCCGCTTGTCGAGCCCGTGTTGCGTCGTTTGCGTCGCAGCGGAGCCTCGCGGCGGTTTAGTAGCGCCGAGCATTGGCGCCGTCGCTATGAACGAGGAGGCGACTCTGGTGCAGGATCTTATGGGCGGTTGGCCGAATTCAAAGCCGAATGGCTCAACGACTTTGTCCAGACGCACGGCATCAAGACCGTCGTCGAGTTTGGGAGCGGCGACGGCGCCCAGCTTACGCTCGCCAACTATCCGAGTTATCTCGGGCTAGACATTTCGCCAATGGCCATTGATCAATGCAAGACCCGTTTTTCCAGCGACGACTCAAAGCAGTTTCGCCATTACCAGCCCGACCAATTCGAAGCCGATGGCATTCCGCTAGCTGAACTTTCGATTTCGCTCGATGTGATTTACCACCTTGTTGAGGATGCCGTCTTTGAAACGTACATGAAGCAACTCTTTTCCAGTGCGGAAAAATTTGTCGTCATTTACGCCTCGAACCACGACGAACATACGGCCGTCGCCCATGTGCGACATCGACGTTTCACGGATTGGATCAACTCGCACCTGCCAGCTTGGCGATTGATTCAACATATTCCCAATCGTTACCCGTTCGATCCAAACGACTGGGAAAACACATCGTTTGCCGACTTCTATGTATTTGGCCGCCATGCCTAAACAGCGAGTCCTCCTCGTGCCGGGTATCCTGGGCCGACCAAGTGAAGTGTTCATCTATCGGCATGCCATGAGCTTGAAAGACTTCGATTGCCACGTGGCTGCGACGGAGCACAGAAATCCGCTGACATTCCCGCACGCCCAGGTGCATTTACTCGATGCTCAAGCAGGTGTTCCGCGTTGCTTGTTGAGGATGCGTTATGCTGCACGTTTCGGTCGTCGGCCATCGCGGCAAGCCGTTCGTTCGTGGAGGCTAATGGCAGTAGCGAGGCAGACTCAAGCCCAATTGTTACATGTTCACTTTCTCTGGAACGCCCCGCTCGCGCTCGATGCAGCCCGCCAATTTCGACTGCCCCTCATCGTAACGGCGCATGGAACCGATGTGAATTCAGCGATTGTCGACGACGCATATCGAGCGTCTCTGCAGCCGATTTTCGAGCATGCCGATTTGATCCTCGCAGTTTCTGACTTCATTGCTCAGCGCTTAGTGGAAATCGGTTGCGATGAAGCGAAGGTCCACCGTCATTATCTCGGAATTCCCATTCCCGAGAAAGTCGATTCATGGAATGAGCA
>JAGQOS010000308.1 GCA_020427265.1 Planctomycetales bacterium | reverse complement strand
AAGAGCGTGGGCATGGTATTTCAGCGGCCTAACCCACTGCCGATATCAATCTACAATAATGTGCTCTTCGGCATGCGCGTGCACACGCATCGCAAGATGCTCAGCGGCAGCCGCTGCGACGAACTCGTGGAAACGGCGCTACGCGAGGTCGATTTGTGGGATGCGGTGAAAGACACGCTGAGAAAGAAGGCCACGCAGCTCACGCTCGAACAACAGCAGAAGCTCTGTATCGCCCGGCTCCTGCCGCTCAAGCCGCGCGTGTTGCTGATGGACGAGCCCTGCTCCGCCCTCGATGCCGCCGGCACCGAAAAGATCGAAGAGCTGATCGAAAGCCTGCGCGGCCGGTACACGATTCTTATCGTCACCCATAACATGCAGCAAGCGCGACGCACCAGCGATGAATGCATTTACATGCTCATGGGAAAGATTATCGAGCACGGGAAGACGAGCGACCTGTTCCTGCGGCCGCGCAAAAAAGAGACCGAAATGTACATCGAAGGACGCTACGGCTAGTCGCCAACGGCTGCTTGTTGGTTCCCGTGAATAGCGCCGCTGTGTCAAGGAAGGATCGCATGAAAAAATTCGAACAAGAACTCAATGCCCTGCAGCAACAAATTGCCGGTATGGCCGACGTGGCCCAGACCATGGTGAATTTGTCGACCGGCGCGATCTGGGATGCCGAAGCAAAAGTGCATGCCGACGTGCTCAGCCGTGAAGAACAACTCGATTTACTGCAAGTGCAAATCGACGGTGAAGCGATTCGTCTGCTGACCGTTTACAGCCCGGTCGCCAGCGACTTGCGTTTCATCCTTTCCGCCTCGCGCGCGGCGACTTGTATCGAACGCATCGGCGATCAGGCGGTCAATATTACCGAAGACGTGCAACTGCTGGCCGACAAGCAACAGGTCGTAACGAGCCATTTGCTAAAGAAAATGGCGAAAGTCGTTTCCACCATGGTGCACGACGCGACGCGCGCGTTCCTCTTTGGCGATGTCGGCAAGGCGACCGCGACGATGACGCACGACGATCGGGTCGATTCGATGAATGATCAGATCATCATGGAGCTGCTCCAGGATGAAACCGTGCGGGAGGCGATCCAGGGCCCCAGCGACATGGCCGGCGCCTTGGGACAACTGTTGATTTCTCGCTCGCTCGAACGGATGGCCGATCAGGCTACAAACCTGTGCGAAGAAGTCATCTACATGGTGCGCGGCGACGACATCCGGCACCAGCCGCATCCCGAAGGACCGGCGGAAAGCGAAGCAGAATAGTCCGCCTGTACGGTGACCTACTCCCGTTCCGCGTTGATTCGGTACAGCGCGGTCTCCGTGCGCACGAGCAAGGCGCCTTCGATCGGTGTCGGCGTCGCCAGCGTTCGCCCGGGAAGCTCGTTCTTCGCCAATTCTTGGTACTGCTTGCCCGGCAAAATGATCGTTGTTTCGCCCTGTTCATTCTGGAAATAAATGCGCCCCGCCGCCAGCAACGGCGAAGCCGAAAAGTTTCCGCCTAAACGCTCCTGCCAGTGAACCTCGCCCGTGGCGGCATCGAGGCACGCGGCCACGCCCCGGTCGCTAACGATGTACAGTTCCCGGTCCACCAGCAGCGCTGATGCGCTATGCGGCGCGCCGCGGTCGAGCTTCCAAGCCACGTGCGATTCGGTCACGTTGCCCGCGCCATCGGTGCGTATCGCCAGTAGCCGCGGTTTGTCGAAACTCGATGAAACAAACACCATACCCAAGCCACGCACCGGCCGCGGAATCACCGAGTAACCCTCGGGGTAATCGACGCGCCAAATTTCGCGGCCGCTATGTGGATCGTAGCTCGAAACACCGCCAGCGCCCGGACTAACCACCTGATTCGCGCCCCCTTCTTCGATCGCCAACGGTGTGCTGAAGGCGAACTTCTTGGCATGCGGATTTTCCGGCCGCTCAGTTTGCCAAAGCGTCTGGCCGGAATTCGCGTCGAGCCCGACTACAAACTGCCGATCCCCGCCGTCGCAACTAATCACCAGCACGTTGTCGACCAATTCCGGCGAACCACCAGGGCCGTGCACGTGCTTGTACTCGATTTCGCGCCGCCAAACGACACTGCCGCTCGTAGCAAGGCACGCCGTTCCATACGTACCGAAATGCACAAAGACTCGATCACCCGCGATGATGGGTGTGGGCGACGCATGGCTATTCTTCGCGTGAATCGTTCCTGCCTCCTCGCGATGAAAGACTTCGCTGTTGAGCCGTTCCTTGCCCGAGTCAATATCCAGCGCCAGCACGCGCAGCGAACGCCCTTCGTCTGTCGCGGTCGTGAGCCAGATTTGCCCGTCGGCAACCACCGGCGAAGACCAGCCCAGTCCATCGATTTCCACTTTCCAGGCGACATTGTCGGCAGCTTCGCTCCATTGCAGCGGCGCTCGGTTGACTGGGTAGTGCCCTTGGCCTGTGGGCCCGCGAAACTGCGGCAAATTGTCGGCGCTTTGCAGCAAGGTCGGAAACAAGGCGACGCAAATGAGAATTAAACTGTAGCGCATGGGATGAATCTCACGAAAGGAGGCGGGAATCAACGAGGCGGGAAATCGAGCGGTTCGAGTCGCCTTCCCATCCTATCGTTCCCGCTGCGGATTTGCGACAGAATTCCTGGCCTTCGTCGGCCGAGCTGAATGAAGTTGTTCGGAATCGGCGTTGCCGCCTGCTACAATGCCGGGAATCGCCTGTTGACGCTCGCCAACCAAGGAGTCGCCCCCTATGAATCCTCGCGATCCATCGCAGCTCCCGCGGCGCGATTTTCTCAAAGGCGCGGTCGCTTCGTCGGCGGTCGCCGCGTCGGTCTCGGTTCGCGCTGCCGAATCGACGAGAACCGACAATTTAATCGTCGACGAAAATAGACGACCCGGCGCTACCGATTGGCAACTCACGCGAGTGCGTGTCGACGGCGATGGATTTCGCTCACCCTGGATCGAGGGCTATTGCTCGCGTCAAAGCGTGATGGCCGGCGAGCAGCTCGACATCATGGTTTCGACGAATCCAGCGCGGAAATTCCGCCTGGAGATCTTTCGCATGGGCTACTATGGCGGTCGCGGTGCGCGGCTCATGTCCACGCTGGGCGCGTTCAAATCTCAAACGCAGCCGACACCGAACCCCAGTGAGAAGAATCTGCATGAATGCCAATGGGAACCGACCGTTCGTTACACGGTCCCGAAAGATTGGCCCAGCGGCGTTTATCTCGGGCGACTGACCACGCTACCCAAGGGCGCGGAGCCGTATTGGCAAAGCTACGTAATCTTCGTTGTGCGCGACGAAAGGCCGGCCGATATTCTCTTTCAAACCAGCGACAACACCTGGCAGGCGTACAATCGCTGGCCCAACAACTATTCGATCTACACGCATCCCCAAGGCAATCAGGGCCCTTGGGCCGATGTAAGTTTCGATCGACCCTACGGCCGCGAAGCGCAATTCAACGGCGTGGTCAACGATCCGCTGACTGTTGGGTCCGGCGAGTTCTTGCCGTTTGAGTTTCCCCTGGCCTACTGGCTCGAAAAGCACGGCTACGATGTGTCGTATTGCACGAACAGCGACATGCTCGCGCCCGATCGTGGAGCGAAGTGCAAGACATTTATCAGCGTGGGGCATGATGAATATTGGGACCTCCGCCAATTCCAAAGTGTAGAGAAAATGCGCGATGCCGGTGTCAGCCTGCTCTTTCTTTCAGGAAACAGCGTGTGTTGGGTGACGCCCTTTCGCGACAGCAGTCGCGGTGCTGCAAATCGCATCATTTTTCGCGGCGGTCCTTACGGCGCTGAGAACGAATACGCCGTGAATCGCCATCGCGACCATGGACCGTTCCCGCATCGCGGACCCGACGAAGGCTTGCTCATGGGCGCGCGCAATGTTGAGCCGGTCAACGGCGGCGGCGATTGGATCATCGCGAAAGACGATCACTGGATCTTTGAGGATGCGGGTGTGAGCAACGGCGATGCGATTCCCGGGTTGATCGGTTGGGAATACCATGGACAACCGGCCGACATTCCAGGGCTCGAAGTGGTTGCCGGCGGCACGGCCTGGCAAGGCGGCGTGAACCCGCAACAATGGACCGCCACGGTGTATCCGGGACCGAAAGGCAACTTCGTCTTCAACGCGGCCACGATCTTTTGGGCCCAGGGCCTTAGTTCGCCCCCGGGCCATGTCTTGCCGTGGTCGCACTGGAATCGACCGCATGGGCCGGATGAACGAGTCCAACAGATCACCCATAATCTGCTGCGGCGCGCCATTCACGGATGAACAGCTTCAAGCCATCTTTCCTGGGAGCGGAGATGTATACGCTGACGAAATTGCGACCGCATTTGGCGATAACGCTTGGCTGCGCGACGGCCCTTGTATTCGCAACGCGGAGCGTCGCACGCGGGGTGGAATCCGAACGGCCCAATGTCGTGTTTATCCTGACCGACAATCAAGGCGCCTGGTCGTTAGGGTGCTACGGCAATCCCGATATCAAAACACCGCACATCGATCGCCTGGCGCGCGATGGCACACTCTTTCGTCACGCCTACGCCAACAACGCCGTTTGTTCGCCGACGCGCGCCACGCTGCTCACCGGACTGATGCCCTGCCAGCATGGCGTGCATTGCTATTTGAGCGCCGGCCGGTTGCAGATCGGTCCGCAGGCCAGCAATACGCTGGCGGAGTTTCCGACGCTTCCCTCGCTACTTGCCGAGCAGGGTTACGTTTGCGGACTCTCCGGCAAATGGCATCTCGGCGACAACTTGCATCCGCAGGAAGGTTTTTCGTTCTGGACAACCAAACCGCATGGTTCAAGCAAGGGCTTTTACGATCAGCAGATCATTGAAAACGGCCAGATGCGCATCGAGCCGAAGTACCTGACCGACTACTGGACCGATCGCGGCATCGAGTTCATCGAGAAGAATCGCCAGCGGCCGTTCTTCCTGATGCTCGCTTACAACGGTCCGTACGGCTTGGGCGGAACGCTGGATGAACCGATTCGCAATCGACATGCGGAAACCTACGGCGATGCCGAACTGCCTTCGTTTCCTCGCATCGAGCCGCATCCTTGGAATTTCAACTATGCCAATCGAATCGGCGACTTGAAGGCGATTCGCAAATACGCCGCCGAGGTAAGTGGCATTGATGACGGCGTGGGGCGAATGCTCGCAACGCTCGAGCGCCTCGGCCTGGCCGACAATACGCTTGTGGTTTTCACGGCCGACCAGGGGCTTTCGGGCGGGCACAGCGGATTTTGGGGAATGGGTGATCACACGAGACCGCTGACCGCTTTCGATTGGACGATGCATGTGCCGTTGATCATCAAGCAACCACGCGGGGTTGCGGCCGGACGGACCGTTGACAGTGCAGTCAGCCACATCGATTTCCTGCCTACGATGTGCGACCTGTTGCGGTTGCATATTCCCGATGATGCGCCGGCAAAGTCACCTGGCAATAGCTACGTCGGAATGCTGAGCAACAAACTGCACGGCGATTGGGATGAAGATATCTACTACGAGTTCGAGAATGTCCGCGCGATCCGAACGCCAGGGTGGAAGTACATAGAGCGATTCGGCCAGTCGCCCAACGAGTTCTATAATTGCGCGCAGGATCCTGGTGAAACGAAGAACCTGATCGACGACCCGAATCATTCGGCGCTTATCGGATTGCTTCGCGATCGAATGCACCGATGGTTCGCCGACGTTGCCGATCCGAAGTGGGATATCTGGAACGGCGGTCGCTCGAAAAGCCATCTGATGATGGCTAAGGTTTTCGCACAGGCGAATGCCGAGCGCAAGCAGCCAGTGACAACTGACGACGCGAAGTCCGGCGACGCGACGTCGAATGGCGAAGCCGGCTTCACACCGTCCCCGCTTGAAGTTCCGCAAGGCTACACCGTCGAAATGGCCGCCGCGCCGTCGCTGGTCGCGCATCCGCTGATGGCCTGTTTCGACGAGCAGGGTCGGCTCTATGTGGCGGCGAATGCCGGCGAGAACTTGCCGCGGGCTGAGCTCGAACAGCGCCTGCCTAACCTCGTCCAGCGGCTCGAAGACACCGATGGCGATGGAGTCTTCGACCGGGCGACTACATTCGCCGACAAGATG
>JAGQOS010000307.1 GCA_020427265.1 Planctomycetales bacterium | reverse complement strand
ACTATCAGAACCTGGTCGATTTCCATATCGCCAAGAAGGCCGACCTCACGGTCGCCGCTCTCCGAGTCTCGACCGAAGAGGCCACGCAGTTTGGCGTCATGCAGATCGATACCGATGGCCGGATCCAAGGATTCGAGGAAAAACCCGCCGAACCCAAAACCATTCCCGGCGATGATCAACACGCCTTGGCGTCGATGGGAATCTATGTCTTTACCGCCCGCTTCTTGTTCGAGCAGCTATGTCGCGACGCAACACAACCGGGCAGTTCGCACGACTTCGGTAAGAACATTATCCCGTCGATCATCGATCGCCAACGTGTGTATGCTTACCCCTTTCGCGACGAAAACCGCAAGGCCGACGCCTACTGGCGCGATGTCGGCACACTCGACGCCTACTACGAAGCCAACATGGATCTTGTCTCGGTCGATCCGCTACTCAACCTGTACGACAAGCATTGGCCCCTGCGCACCTACTTGCCGGCATTCCCGCCCCCAAAATTTGTCTTTAACGAGCCGGGCGAAGGGGCGCGTCGAGGCGAAGCGCTCGATAGCATTGTTTGCCAGGGAACGATTATCTCCGGTGGCCACGTCGAGAAGTCGATCTTGGGACCGAACACTCGGGTCAACAGCTTTGCGCACGTGGAAGGTTCCATTCTCTTCGAAGGAGTCGATATCGGCCGCAACGCGCGCATCCGCAATGCGATCATCGACAAAGATGTTTCCATCCCGCAAGATATCGAGATCGGCTACGACCACGAGCATGATCGGCAGCGCGGCTTTACGATCAGCGAGGGAGGCGTCGTCGTCATCGCCAAGGCCGATGGCGTCGACCACTTCGCGCCGCCCGAAAAAATAACCGCGGGATAGCAGACAGATGCAGGCGCTTGTATGCGCTAGACGGCATCGCGCTCCTGTCGCTCATTCCGCCGCCTGCGGCGCTCCGCGACTTCCCAACTCGCGATCCAAATCGAGCAAGGCGGCAGGATCGTCCTTCACCATGGAAAATTTGTGAACGATCACGCTGGCCGTCTTCTCTTCTTCCACCTGCTCGTTGATAAACCACTCCAATTCCACAAGGGCGGAAAATGCCTTTTCGTTGAAAGCTAGCTCGTACAGCGAGTCGATCTGCTTGGTAACCGTACGTTCTTGTTCTAGCGCGGCCTGAAATACTTCGGCAATCGAACCATACTCTCCGGCCGGCTCCCGGATCGCCTGCAATTGCACAATTCCGTTGCGGGCAGCTAGAAAGTCGTACAACCGCATGGCGTGGCCGTATTCTTCCTGGCTTTGCATCCGCAACCACTGAGCGCAGCCCGTGAACTGTTTGCGCTCGCAATAGGCGGACATCGCCAAGTAAGAATAAGACGAAAAGAACTCGTTGTTAATCTGCTCGTTGATCGCTTGTTGTACTACTGCATTCATCGCACAAATCCTCTCCGCTTTTGACCGCGAAATTGGCCCGAAAATGAGAATTATCCAATGCGGCGGCTATTCGGTCCGGCACGTCCGGCATTCTAGCGTGTCAGCCTGCAGTTCGGCTATGGCCAGATGGTGAAAGTTCGACCGAAACCGCAGCGGCTCGTCCATTTATTGAGATCCACATTCGACTTGCGTACAATGTCGCGGCAGTTCAAATTGATCTCGGGAGACATTCCATGATACGCGCCATCGCTCTTATTACCGTGCTCGGTCTGCTTGCAACCACGACTTCCGCCGAAAATTGGCCGGGTTGGCGCGGACCGACTTCCAATGGCGTTGCTGCCGGCGACGGCTTCCCCACGAAGTGGAACCAAGAAGAAAATATCGATTGGAAGGTCGATCTACCGGGCCGTGGAGGTTCCACGCCTGCCGTCTGGGAGAATACGATCTTTGTCACATCGGGAGACGAGGGCAAGAATCTTCTGTTGGCATTGGACCGCTCCGGAAATGAAACATGGCGATTGGAACTCGGTTCGGAACGTCCGGGGAAACACAAAAAGGGCAGCGGCGCCAATCCGTCGCCCACTACCGACGGCGACCATGTCTTCGCGTATTTCAAGAGCGGTGATTTTGCCTGTGTCGACTTCGACGGGAAGATCCAATGGCGCATGAATCTGCAGGATGAGTTTGGCGAAGATACGCTGTGGTGGGATCTCGGCACGTCGCCGGTCCTCACGCGAGAGTTTGTTGTCGTCGCTGTCATGCAGACGGGTCCGTCCTACCTGGCGGCGTTCGACCGCGCCACGGGAAAGTTGGCCTGGAAGCAATCTCGCGATTTAGGCGCTCCGGAGGAAGCAGCGCAAAGTTACTCGACGCCGATCGTAACGGATACCAAAGGCACGGAGACTATCTATGTGCTCGGCGCCGACCACGTGACCGCGCACGACGCAACCGACGGCCATGAGATTTGGCGAGTGGGCGGCTTGAATCCAACGAATCATAAGTATTTTCGCTCGATTGCATCGCCGGCCGTCTCCGATGGCATCCTGGTTGCCCCTTATGCTCGCGGCGACCTTTTCGAAGCGATTCGACTCGGAGGACGGGGCGATGTAACAACAACGCATATCGCCTGGACGGAGAAAGGAATCGGCGCCGATGTGCCAACGCCTGTCGCGCATGCCGGACGTACGTATCTTTGCGGTGATAAAGGCCTTGTCGTATGCTTTGACATACGCACGGGCGAGCGTCTGTGGGAAGGTACGCTAGAGAAGAATCGCAACGCGTATAGCTCGTCGCCCATTCTGGCCGACGGCAAACTCTATGTCACTCGGGAAGATGGCAAGACATTTGTCGTGGCTACCGACAAATTTGAAGTCCTCGCTGAAAATGAGTTAAACGAATTGACCGTGGCGACACCAGTTTTCGTCGACGGCAAGATTCTGATTCGTACGATGGAAAGCCTTTACTGCGTGGGGAAATAGGCCGCAACTCGCCTATCGCACGCCGTGCGGTTTTCCTACAATCCTCGCCGCAATAACACGGACTACGTCGAGGATTGGGCATGGAACAAGAATCAAATTCGCTATGGAAGTACGTAACGAGCGTTGCTTGTGGAGCGCTGCTCTGCTACGCCTACGTTCGTTTTGGATTCGAGTTGCCGGGCATTCTCGGCATTCCTCAAAGAATTTCTTCCGAAGCACTGGTAACCACCGCGGAGATGTCGCTGTACGACTGCGATGCCTCGGACACGGAACGCCTCCGTGCTTTGTCGATGGTCCTGGCAAATCGCCCCGAGTTAATGCTCGAAGTGAATCAGCAGCTAGACGGGGCCATCCTGGAAACGGTGCTGCGTCGCAAGGCCGTGCGCGAAGCCAAGCTACTTAAACAGCGAGTAGCGGCCTACGACATGGCCTTGCAGAAACCAGCCCTGCGTTCGCTGAACGAGCGGAAGCACAAGATCCGCGACCTCGCCAAGCTCAAGCGTGCGATGCTGGCGGACGATCTCCATGAAAACGAGTTTCTAATCGGCTACTTGAGGCGACGATTTCCAGATGCATCCAGCGACGAATTGCTCGACATAACGCTCGGGGTCTACCAGCATGGACTCACGCCAGAGGAAGTGCGAACAGCGTCCGCCGACAACGTCGAGCAGCCGCACACCCGATAGAGCTTTCCTTGGGCTGAGTCAGTCCGCAAGGCCATAACGCACGATGCAGTAGAATGCGTTGAGTCCGTCGCGCCAGCCGATCTTTTTACCTTCCTCGTAGCCGCGACCGCGATAGGCAATCGGTACTTCGCGTATCCGCATTTTACGGCGAGCGAGCTTAGCGGTAATTTCGGGTTCGAAGCCGAAACGATCTTGCTCAATCTGAATTTCTTGCAAGGCTTCTCGACGGAATACCTTGTAGCACGTCTCCATGTCTGTCAGCTTCTGTCCGGTGAAGATATTGGAGCTCCAAGTTAGGATGCCGTTGCCCAGCCGATGCACGAACGATGGGTCGCGAACTTCGTCGCCGAGAAATCTCGATCCGTAAACCACGTCGGCTTCACCCGCCTGGAGCGGCTCGAGCAGTTTGGGATAGTCCTGCGGGTCGTACTCGAGATCCGCGTCCTGCACAACGACATACTCGCCGCGCGCTTCAAGAAATCCCGTCCGCAAGGCTGCGCCCTTGCCATGATTGTACTCATGGTAGAACACGTGCACGTTGGGATCATTGCTGAGTTCGCTGAGGACTTCGTGAGTTCCATCGGTGCTACAATCGTCGACGATGAGGACTTCCTTGTCGATCTCGACAGCCATGACTTGTTGCACAATTTCACGAATCGTCGCTTCTTCGTTGTAGACGGGAATCACGACACTCAGCAGCGGCTTCGTTTGCTTACGCGCGTCTTCCTTCTGACGAGCGTCGCGCTCCTGCAGCAAGGCCACAGCAAGGTCGGTGTAGTCGAGCATCTGCTCAACACGTTCAAAGCACGACTCATCGAGATGCGCCGGCTCGGTCGGTCGAGCCGAGGGCTTTGCTTCCACGGCATTGCGAGGCTCAAGTGTCTCGACTTCGGGAACGAAAACAGGAACTTGAGATGTGGGGGCGAAGGAGTCGCCAAATGTTTGGTGATTCATGAGGAATACTCGGGATCGGTCCGGGAAAGTGATGTCTGAGCGTCCGACGGCGGCGCTGTCGATTTACGGGCCGTCGCGGTAGAGTTTTTGGAGCCTTGCCCCGGAAGTGCAGGCCAGGTAACGCTGCCGGTCAGATCTTCGTCACCGATCATCCTGCGATTGGCGGCAAAGTAGCTAGGGCTTTGTTCTTCGTCGTATTTGGCGCTGCGCCCCCACACCTGGGCGCGACGATCCTGGTAAAGCAGCACAAAGTCATCTCGTTCCGCCATGACCTTCATGGCATGTGGAAAGCGACGATCAAGCAGCAGCAGATCCGGGTTGCCAAAATCGAGAATGCAATGGCCGTCGATGGGTCCGGCATCGGCGGCGCGAAACCTTTTGCCCTTGGCTTCGCCAAGAAGAAAGTCGAAATGCATGTCGATCACTTCTTGCGGATAGCATGTGCGAAACCGGCCATCGAATGCGACTTGCACATCGGGCGCCAGCGCGCAGAGCGCGTATTGCGCCCAATTGAAGGCGACAACGGCTCTGCCTTCGAGATGGTTCTCCGACATGAATTCGATGGCGGCGATCGGGTATTCGTCGTGTTCAACGGGAAAGTCGGCTAGTCGCGAACCGAGCTTCGCCACGAGCAATCCAACGGCGGCGATCAATCCGCAACCAACAACCGCGCGGCCAACACGTCCCATCGGCTCGCTTATCGTGTTTCCCCGCAATCGCGCAACCAGCGATTCGAAGTGCAGTGGCAACCAGAAACCGGCTAGAATTGCGACAAACGGTAAATGTCTCGCATGCATGACCGCCTGCAACATGCAGAGCGAAAGGATGATGATGTGCGCCGGATCGCGGTGTCGCCGTGAACAGATCCAAGAAGCAATCGTCGAAACGAAGAGCAACATCATCGGCACAAAGAATGCGTGTTCAATCGAGGGCGCCGCCCATTCCCGGATTTCTGGCCGCGGAGCGCCAAGCGAACCTTGAATCCAGAGAATCAGATCTAGCCCGTAAGGGTTAAGTAGCGTTGCCAGGCCGCTTGCAGCCGAGACAAGCACCAAGGCTGTGACGATACGCAGCGACTCGCGACGCAAACGCCAAACTGCCTCGCAGGTGCGAATCCCCAGATAGGCGAAAAGTATCGCCAACCCTGCCAGAAAGCCCCCATGCGAGTTCGCCCAGATGGCCATCACGACAGGGATCGGACAGAGCCACCGCCAGTGGACCCGAAGGGCGATTGGGCGAGCGTCGTACCAGTTGAGAAAAGCGCGATTGAGCAGTGCGACGAGCACGGCCATCAACGCGAAGCTGGCAAGCTGAGGGCGAACTGCCCAAAAGTAAGATAGATTGAACGACACGAGCACAAGCAATGCAAAGGTAACCGGCAATGCAACTCCGCGTCGCCGGGCCGATGCAATCATCGCCCCCATGACACCGAGGCCTAGCAGGCACTTCAGCACAAGCAGTCCTTGCGCTCCGAAGTAGCCGTAGCCAAAAGCAATGGCTAGTTCGCTAATGTTTTCGTGATTGATCCAGGTGTAACCATCCGCCGTATAGGTGTGGGTGGCTTCTCGCGGCAAC
>JAGQOS010000306.1 GCA_020427265.1 Planctomycetales bacterium | reverse complement strand
GGCTGCACATGTATCGTGTGTTTCTGACCGGAAGCTACAAGCCGCCACGTGAGTTTAACTGGGTAATCGGCGTCATTTTGCTGCTGCTGACGTTGTTGCTGTCGTTTACCGGCTACCTGCTGCCATGGGATCAGTTGGCGATCTGGGCGATCACGGTCGGCTCGAATATGGCTCGTGCGACCCCTTTTCTGGGGCATGAAGGACCCGGCGCGCAAATTCTTTCGATCGGTGGTCTCGACATGATTACCAATGCGTCCGACGCTCGCTTTGGTTTGCTCGGAGCACGGTTTGTAAACGAAGAAACACTCAACCGCTTTTACATTCTTCACTGTATCGCGATTCCGTTGGCCGTGTCGCTCCTGCTGGCGATTCACTTCTGGCGGGTGCGCAAGGATGGCGGAATCAGCGGGCCTCTCTGATTGAATGCGGTAGTTAAGGAACGTCCATGTTCAGTTATTTCAGTAGCGCCGGATTGGTGCTTGCCGCCGGTGGCCATGTGCCACAACACTTTTACGAAGAAGTGGGTGGCATCCTCGTCTTCTACTACATTGCATTGGCTTTGATGAATGCGGGTGCCTCGCTCTACCTGTGGCAGACCGGTCAATCCAAGAAGTGGTTTACTTGCCTGGGGCACGACATCACGAATGTGTTGATCTGGCTGGGCTTGGCCGTTGTCTGCGTTGGCTTGGCGCCTTTGGCTGGGACGGGCAATCCGCAGTTGATGCCCTCTATTTCGGAGCACTTCCGGCAGTTCGTCAATAACAGCACTGGCCCGGTTGTCTATACACTGGGAACGACCGCCGTCTTGGTAGTGTTGTACGCGTTTCGCGAATTCTTCGTTCGCCCGGCTGTGGCTTGGATCCTGCTCAATGCCTCGCTCATCTTCATGGGCATGGCAATGACGGATATGAACTTCTATGCGATCGTGGCCAAGCCAGACAACGTGCCGATCGTGATGCTGATCTTCTTGCTCGGGTTCTTTACTTGGCTGGGCACCTATAGGGCGGTCCTAAACGACAAGCGGCACGAGCAAGGCTTAGGTCCGCTCGAGAAGGAGGATAACGAAAAAGTGCTGGTATGGCCGGACTTGGTCTATACCGAATTAATCTGCATGATCGCACTAACCGCCTTTCTGATTCTTTGGGCGGTTTTGCTCACCGCGCCGCTCGAAGAACCCGCCAGCGCCGTCAAAACACCAAACCCGTCGAAAGCGCCGTGGTATTTTCTTGGCTTGCAGGAAATGCTCGTCTACTACGATCCTTGGATGGCAGGTGTCGTACTGCCAAGTATCATCGTGGGCGGGTTAATGGCGATTCCGTTCATCGATTTCAACAAGGCGGGCAATGGCTACTACACAATCAAAGAGCGCAAATTCAGCTACCTCGTGTTTCAGGTCGGTTTTCTTGAGCTCTGGATCACGCTGATTGTTCTGGGAACCTTCCTGCGCGGACCAAACTGGAATTTCTTCGGTCCCTTCGAGTACTGGGATGCGCACAAAGTTGAGGCACTCAATAATATCAACCTTTCCGATCATTTTTGGGGCACGCTGCTCAATCGCGGCCTGCCCAAGCCGGCGCCCGGTAGTTCATTCGGCGTCGAGTTGGGTACGATCCTCGTGCGCGAAGCCCCCGGGATTTTGTTAGTCCTGGGTTATTTCATTGCCTTGCCGCCGCTCATGGCGGTTACGATCTTTCGGAAATTCTACCTGCACATGGGCCTGATTCGCTTCATGGTGCTATCGAATCTACTTTTGTTCATGGCGGCCTTGCCGGTAAAGATGGTGCTTCGTTGGGTGTTCAATCTGAAGTACTTGATCGCCATTCCCGAGTATTTCCTCAACTTCTGACGCGCGGATTCTTTCCTACAAACATTGCTCGACAAACGCGAACCAACGTTTATCGGCGACTCACCTTTCGACCCCTAGTTAGAAAATGCCCGCAACAGAACAAACTTGGCGCAATCAAAAGACGCTGCACGTCGTCTTCGGTCTTTCGTCGCTGGCAATGCTTATCGCCACGATTTGGATGTTTGCGAAGGATCATGCGCGCGAATGGAAGGACTACCAAGCCACGCAGTTGCGAATTGATCAGTTCTTTCTTACTGGGCGCATGAGCGAGGCCCAAACGGCCAAGTTCCATCAGCAGGTAGGCCAGGCTCAACAGGCGTTGGTCGAAGCGCAGGGACGCGCCTTCGATTCCGGAAAGCTTGCCGAATTCAAGCAACTGGCGAGTGAAACGCATGCCGACGTCGCGCCAAGCGACGCCTATTGGCAAGATTTTGATTCACAGGTCGAGCTCGTGGCGCGTCTAGCGGCTGAGGTCGACGCGGCGGCTAAGAATGCCAAAGCGGCTATTGTGACCGCCAATAAAGCCCAAGCCAAAGCGAGTGCCGGGGCGGGCAAAGCCAACGCAGCCGAATTGAGTCAGCAGGCGCAAGAGGCGCAACAGCAGGCCGACGACGCAAGTCGGGAGTGGCTGGCCGCGGTTGAGCCGGTAGCGAAGGCACGCGATCAACTCGCCGGAAAGATTCGCGATGTGATCAGTAAGGCGAAGGTCGTCGAAGACAATCTAGCGCGAGCAAAAAAATTCGCCAATGCCGACCTGACGGCCGCCACGAGTTTGCGCGATATTGCTGTCGGTAATGAAGATACCGCCAAGGCCGAACAGCTTCAGGCCAAGGTCGAGCGATTGAAGCAGCGGGTGGCAGAAATCGGTGACCAGCTCGACACTGCCGTAGCTCAGCGCAAAGGGATGGACGCCATTCTCAAGGGTGACGGCGGTTTGCTTGCTGACCAATTGGCTGCCGAAAAGCGATTGACCGACGCCCGCGCCGACTTGCAGCGCATGAAGGCCGGCCTGGAATCGACCGGCAAAAAGGTAGGTCGCGCTGTGCTCGGAATTCCCGTGCTCGACGCCTTTGACAATAGCGATTCCCGGATCGACCAACTGTGGTTGCCGGATCTTACAATAAACTACAATTTCAGCGACGTTTCTCGGTTCGATCGCTGCATCACTTGTCACCGTGCTATTGACAAGACAATGCCCGGTTCTGCTACCGATGCCGCCTATCCACATCAAGGGAAGGCGTTCACGGTATTGATGAGCACGCCTAAAAGCCAACCGGCCCTCCCCGAATCGAATGGCGTCGTCGACTGGGATCAATCGCTACGCGACATTTATGGCCTTGAACTCGCCAACGAAGGGCTTCTTTCGCCCAACGAAGTGGTGGTATCGGCTGTTTTGCCCGAATCACCCGCAGCGATGGCAGGGCTTGAATTGGGCGATGTGATCAAGTCGGTTTCCGGTGGCAGTGTACTAACTCGCGACGAAGCCATCTCCGGGCTCATCGGCACCGTTTCCTGGGGTCAGGCGCTCGAATTAACAGTCCAGCGTGGTCTTCCGCATCCGTTTGCTTCTCATCCGCGACTCGATCTGTTTCTCGGCTCACTTAGCCCACACAAGATTGGCGAGATGGGCTGCACAATTTGTCATGACGGGCAGGGGAGCGCTACGGCATTCAAGTGGGCTTCGCACACGCCCAACACTCCGCTCGAAGCCAACCAATGGCGCGAAGAGCATGGATGGTTTGACAATCATCACTGGATCTTTCCGATGTATCCTGAGCGGTTCATCGAAAGTGGCTGCCTGAAGTGCCATCATTCCGTGACGGAGCTTGAACCGAGCGATCGATTCCCCGAGCCGCCGGCGCCCAAATTGATGCAAGGCTATGATTTGGTTCGCAAGAACGGCTGTTTTGGCTGCCACGAAATCAATGGCTATGCCGGGCCTGATAAGACGATCGGCCCCGATTTGCGTACGGAACCAAATTACTTTGCCGTCGCTCACACATTGCTAGTCGACGAGCAGGGGCTGAACGAAGATGAACGCCGTTGGGCGGAGCACTTGGTCTCGCAGCCCGAAGACGACGTCATTCGGCGTAAGTTATTCACCGCCATTAAGACGGACCTCGAACGCAAAGTTGGTAAACGAACGGACGGCAAGTCACGCATGTCGGACCTGGCTCATGGGCTGGGTGATCAACTCAAGGACGTGGAAACACCGGGCAAGTACCGTCGCCCTGGCCCCAGTCTTCGCTTTGTCGCCAGCAAGTCCGACTTTGCCTTTTTGTACAATTGGATCATGGATCCGACCGATTTCCGTCCTTCCACCCGCATGCCTCGCTTTTTCGGGCAATGGGAACATTTGCCGTCGGGCGATGTCGCCGAACGCTACGAACCGCTGGAAGTACGCGCCATTTCGGAATACCTGCTCTCGGTGAGCAAGGAATTCCAATATTTGCAGATGCCCAACGGTTACGAGCCTTCCGCCGAGCGCGGCGCGAAGCTGTTTGAAACTCGCGGCTGCCTTGCGTGTCATTCGAGGAAGGGTTTCGACGGAATAGCGCAAGAGCATGGGCCGGAGCTTTCGGAGATAGCAGCGAAGTTCGATCCAGCCAGAAATCCCAATGGCGCCCAATGGCTCTACAGTTGGATTCGCAAGCCGAGCCGCTACCATTTCCGCACGAAAATGCCAGACTTATTCCTTGATCCCGTGCAGGATGCCGATGGGACATGGAGCGACCCGGCCGCCGATATTGCCGCCTACCTGCTTTCCGGCGAATCGCAATGGAAGCCGCAACATTCGCCCAACCGCGGTTCCCTCACGGGGCAGGAGCAAAAGGATCTCTACGATCTCGCGTTCGAGCATCTTGCCAAGCAGTATGCACCGGCGAAAGCGGAGGAGTACCTGAAAAATGGGATTCCGGAATCGATGGCGGCGATGGTGAAGGGCGATGACATTACGTTGCTGGGACAGACGGTCGATGAAAATCGCACCGACAAGTTGCTGGCCTATGTGGGGCGACGGTCCGTTGCCAAGTACGGTTGCTCCGGATGCCATGACATCCCCGGCTACGAAGCAGCCAAGCCTATCGGTACGGGGCTTGCCGATTGGGGACGCAAGAATCCGGCCCAGTTGGCTTTCGAGCAAATCGGTCTCTTCCTGGCCGAAGAGCATCACGGCGGCCATGGCCATGATGCCCACGAGGGCGAATCCAGCGAACCACATGGTGGGACGCCGGCGCGGCCACGCGCCAACGACCTGAAAGCCGAGGACTACGAAGATCCCGATACCGGCTTTTTCCTCGAGGCGATTGGGCACCATAATCGACAAGGATTCGCCTGGCAGAAGCTGCGCCAACCGCGTAGCTACGACTTCGAGAAGGTGGAAAACAAGGGCTACAATGAGCGTCTCCGCATGCCGAAGTTCTCTTTCAGTGCGGAAGAGCGCGAAGCGGTGATGACATTCGTGTTGGGCTTGGTTTCCGAGCCGCCCGCGGCCAAATATATTTACACTCCCGATCCGCGGCAGGAGGCGATTCTTGCGGGGCAACATCTGATCGAAGAGTTCAATTGTGCCGGTTGCCATACACTAAGACCGGACCGTTGGGACATCCGCTATCACGCCGACGACTATGATGAGCTTCAGGCTCCGCCCGACTACCCGTTCCTTTCGCCTTACTTTACGCCGAGCGAAGTTGCCAAATCTCTCGAAACCGACCAGCGCGGGATGCTGCACGCCACGCTTCATGGTCGCCCCGACATGGACCCACGCAACGGCGAGCCACGAGTCTTCGACAGTGAAGGCGATCCGATATCGGAAGAAGATCTGGATGCCGTTCCCGCCGAGTTCAACTCGTTCGTCCTTTGGGAGCCGGCACTCATCAATGGACAGGCCAGAGATGTGGGTTCACCGAATCTGATGGTTCGTCTCTCGAACGTCGATAAGCACGCCGCCTGGGGCGGAGCGCTGGCCGACTATTTGTTCCCGGTTGTCTTGCGCGACGCAGTTGAGCGCGGAGAACCAGACAAAGGGCAGGAGGCCTGGGGTTGGGTTCCGCCACCGTTGATGGATCAGGGACGCAAAGCCCAAACGCCTTGGATGGCCGACTTCTTGAAAGAGCCGTACCGCATTCGGCCAGCCGTTGTCTTGCGAATGCCAAAGTTCAACTTCTCGCGAGTGCAGGCCGAAGCAATTGCCGAATATTTTGCCGCTTACGACAATACCGAATATCCGCTCGACTTAACGTCTGCGCCGCAGACGCCTTCTACTGCAGGTGAAACAGCGCCGTTCACGAG
>JAGQOS010000305.1 GCA_020427265.1 Planctomycetales bacterium | reverse complement strand
GTAGTTGGCGATCAGGCCGTCGGCCGGGAGCATCGGCAGCGTCGGCACGCGGAAGTTCGAGAAACTGAGCTCGACCGTTTCGTCGGCCTCGAGCACCAGGTCGCCGAAGATCGAAATCGGCACGATCTGCTCGGTTTCGCCCGGTGCAAACCGCACGGTAATCGGCCCAGTTTCCAGATCGACACCCGGCGTGGCCGGGTCGGCGCCGACGGCCGTAAGTGTGACATCGACAAACGAAACGACGTCGGTCTTGCCGCTGCGCGTGATGCGCACCACGTCGGTCACATGGGTATCGTCGCCTTCGGTTACCTCGAAACGATCGGTCGTAAAGTCGTATTCGAGCGTGTCGTCGTCGACAATCGTGACCGTGGCCGTGGGCTGCGTAATGCCTTCCATGCCGGCCATCAGCGCGGGGCTGTCAGCAGCATCGAAGTGATCGAGGATTTGCTGATCGCTCAAGGCATAGTTGTAGAAGGCGACTTCATCGAGAAGGCCGTTGAAGAAACGCTGTGCAATCGTCGGTCCGAGGCGCCCGATCGCCACCTGCAGATCGGCCGCAAACGCGCCGACGTTTACATTGGTCGACGCGCGCTCGGCGCCGTCCAAGTAAATTCGCATCTCGCTACCATCGCGAAGTACGACAAGATGATGCCACTCGCTCGCCGAATTGATGCCGGTTGGCCGTAGATCGTCGCTGCCACCGTTGCGGTGCAGGTAGCGGATTTCGTCGTTCGAATTGGCTTCGGTCAGCAAACCGAAGTTTCCGGTGCCATCGAACGTCATGCCAACCATCGTGCGCCCGTTCGAGGCCGCATCCTGGTTGAACCACAGTTCGACCGAATAGTTGTCGTCGCCGCCAAAGTTGGTCGGCGTGAGCACCTGATCGACCAGCAACCAGCCGCTTGTGCCGTCTAGGTGCAGGGCGTTGTTCGACATTTCGCCAGCGATCGCACCCGTTTGGCCATCGGCCACGCCGCCCATGGCGTTGGCCAATACACCGGCCACGGTGCCGTTGCTGGCGAACGCCGTCGTGCCAGTCTCTTCGAAGCGGAAGTACATCGACGGTGCGTCGTCGATCACCTGGCCGGCATAGGAGCTGAGGCCGTCGGCTTCGAAGTTGGCGAACGACAGGGTGAACGACTCGTCGTTCTCTTCGATCAGATCGCCGAAGATGTCCAGGTCCAAGGCCTTTTGCGTTTCACCGGCCGCAAAGTCGACACGCACCGGACCGGCGACCACGTCGACGCCCAGCGTCGCGGCGTCGGTCGACTGCCGCGCCTGGATCGCCAGGCCGCTCAGCGGCAGTTCCGTATCGGCTGCTGCCGTGGCGTCGAAAAGCAGCACGACGGGATTCGTGCCGTCGGCCGTCACGCTGAACGTGGCGCTGGTGGCCTCGATATTCGACGTATTCAGACCATTGAGAGGAATCACCGTGCCAGCGTTGCCCGTAACGCCAGTATCGTTGAAGCCGCTACCGGTGTTGGCGAGTACGCGAATCGGATTCGCCTGGTCGAACGTGGCGTCGACATGATACGACGTAATCTCGTATTCGCCGGCCGCCAGGCCGTCGAGTGTAACACGAATGATGCCGGCGTTGTTCTTGATGTGGTCTTCGCCCACGCGGACCAACGACGAAGCGCCGGTCGAATCGCCACGGTCGCGCCAATCGATCTGGCCGGCCGGTTGGTTGGCTGCGTCGAGGTTGTCGATCGCCAGCGTGAAGCTGTCGCCCGTTTGCGACGTGTAGGTGGTCGCCGGGAAATTGCCGGCCGCGCCGCTCACAGAATTCCAACCGGTTTCAACGCGTTGTCCGGCCAGGCCGATGTCGAAGTTGGCGTACGACACCATGCGATCGACCGTACCGGCCGAGAGCACCACGTCGACGCTCGACGCGCGGCTCGTATCGCCGCTGCGGTTGATCAGCACAACGTTCGACGTATGCGGAACGTCACCTTCGACGATGTCGTATTCCGGCGCGGCAAAGTCGTACTTCAGCACGTCGTCGTCGAGGATCGTAAACGTGGCGGTCGGCTGGGTCGTGCCGGCCTCGCCGCCATCGAAGAACTCGCCGCCCATGCCGCGTACAAAGTTCTGCTGGATCTGGCCAAGCGTGAGAGTGCCGCCGTGTACGCGAACCGACGCAATCGAACCAGAGAAGAAGTTCGAATTCACGCCCGTTGGATCGAGCCCGGCAATGCCGCGTTGCGCGGCGATGTTGATTGTATCGCCCGCATGCGTGTTGAGTGTATCGGGCAGAGTGAAATCGGTGTTGAGCACGCCATCGGCGTACAAGCGCACGCTCGTGCCGCCATCGTACACGTAGACGAGATGATGCCACTCGCCCGCCGCCGGGCTGAGGTTCACCGGGCCATCGTCGTCCCAACCCACATCGTAGGCGTTCGCGCCCCAGTGTGTCGCGCCGCCGGGATCGCCCTGGCCGTAGTTGAACGACATATTCGAGGCGTCGGGTCCGCCGCGATGGCCCCACGAGACCATCGAATCTTCGTTCGGCAGCGACGGGTTGTAGACCCACACTTCAATCGAACGATCGCTCGCGCCGACCAAATCGGAGAGCGTGGCCGGGCCAACGAAGGCGTCGCCCGCGCCGTTGAAGCTAATGCCGGGCATGCCGGTGCCAGCGACATCGGCCACGAAGACCGGCCCGCCGAGGGCGTTGAAATCGCCGAGCGAGCCCCGGTTATCCCACACACCGGTATTCGTATCGAACCCGTCGACCGACAGATCGACGTACAACTGACCGGCCGTGGCCAGCGGGCGCTGTACACGGAAGTTGCCCAGGCTCAGGTCGAACGTTTCGTTCGGTTCGAGAATCGTATCGCCCAGAATCTCGATGGGCACGACCTTGGTCGTTTCGCCGGCGGCGAACACGACCGTAATCACTTCGTTCGTGTAGTCGACATCGGCCGTAGCCGGTTTCGCGCCGGAAGGCGTGAGGATGATATCGACCATCGACATCACGCTCGTATCGCCTTGCCGCGTGATCGTGGCGACTTGCGAAACGTGCGGCGCATCTTGTTCGAGGTCTTCGAAGTTGGCAAGTGTGAAGTCGTACGTAATCGTATCGTCGTTCTCAATGACCAGGGTCGTGGTCGGCTGCGTCGAACCGGGCATGCCGATCGACGGAGCGAAAAGGAATTCTTCGCGGCCGCGGGCGCGGTTGCTGATGCGCACTTCGTCGATCGCGCCGGGCAGGTTCTCGGTAGCGCCGTTGCGGTTGCCGACGACCAACTGCGAGTTGGCGAATGCTGGCGTATCGAGGAAGTTGTCGGTTTGGCCAATCTGGTTCGCCACGCCAATGCTGTTCTCGAGCCGCGTGAAGTAGAGCCGCGCCGTGCCGGTTTGCGTGGCCGGACGCGCCGGCGAACCGTCGCCGTTGGCGGCGCCGTCGTAGGCGATCGCCACGTGGAACCACCGGCCGACGGCCGGAGCGTTCGGGTCGCCTGCGGCGGGCAGATCGACTGCGAAGTCGCTGCCGCCAGCCACGCCGCCACCGTTGATGAATTGGAGTTGCAGGCGATCGCCCGCGACATTGGAACGAATGCGGAACTGAACCTGGTTGCCGCCGACCGTCAGGACTTGCCGTCCGCCCGTGCCGTAATCGGCCGGGTCGATCGTATCGAGTCGAATCAACGCTTCGTAAGTGAACGCGCCGTCGGCACCTTGGAGATCGGCGCTCGATACGTTGCCGACTGCCGCGCGGCTCTGCGTGCGGCCGGTTCCCAGTTCGATCGCGCGGCCGAAGTCGTAGTCGAATCGCGAGGCGCCCGCCGCGCCGGAGACGGCGCCAAAGTTGTCGAGATCCAGATCCGTGGCGTTATCGATGTTGGCGTCTTCGAAGAACAGCGCTGCGGCGGCCTCTTCGAAGTGATAGGCGTGGAGGGTGCTGGCGTCGGACAAGTAGGGGCCGATCACCTGGCCGGCCGCCGTGGCGTCGGCGGCGAAGCGGGCCAGCGAAAGCTCGACCGTTTCATCGGTTTCCACTGACAGGTCGCCGAAGATGACGATCGGCACGCTGCGCGTGGTTTCACCCGGCGCGAAATTCACGGTAACCGAAGCGCCGTTGAGGTCGATTCCCGGCGTGGCCGGATCGATCGCACCGCCGCGCACGACAATGTCGACACTCGAGGCCACGTCGGTCACGCCGCTGCGCGTGATGGTCACCACGTTCGTCGTGTTCGTCGTGTCGCCTTCGGGCGTGCGGAATTCCGCCGCGTCGAAGTCGTATTTGATCAGGTCGTCGTTGACGATCGTAAGCACGGCCGAAGGATTGTCGTCGCCCGCGCGCCCACCCGAAAGCGCCATGCCGGTGGAGTAGTGGGCTTCGACCTGTTCGGGCGTCAGGGCCGAGGGGTAGAGCGACAGTTCGTCGAGCAAGCCGCTGTAGGGGATGTTCTGAGCGGCGGTATTCGTGAGGATCTCGCCGATGCGAATGTTCGTGGGATCAACGCGATTCAGGCCGTTGACGTCCGACATGGCGACCATCTGGCCGTCGATGTAGAGTTCGAGCCGCGCCGGCGGAGCTTGTGCGGCCGGACCGGCGCCGGTGGGCGCTGGCATGCTTGCCAGCTGGAACACGAACGAGTCGAGCGACGCGCCATCTTCGCGCGGCGTGAAGCGGATCGTGTAAACGCCCGGATTGCTGATCTGCCAAACGAGCGGATCATTGGCGACCGCGCCGGCATTGGCGTCTTCTTCACCCGTTCCTCGCCAAGAATTCGTATCGAAGTTGCCGTCGTTCGGGTTGGGAACGATCTCGTACCAGTCGGGCAGCGCTCCGCCCGGGCCGTCTTTGAATTGGACGATGTCGACAAAGAAGGAATCGGCATTGCCGGTCGGCGCATCGGCTTCGGCGCGAACGTAGAGTTGGTATTGGCCCGGCGTGGTGATCTCGATGTCGTACTCGATGGCCGGCGTGGTGGTTGCCGGACCGCCGGGTGTGTTGGCGTCGGGCGCGGCGACCACATATTTACCGCCACGCGCGTTGCTGATGCCGGCAATATTGTCGCTGGCTTCGATTTCATCGGGCGCGACTTTCCACAGCGAACCGTCGGTATGCGGCGTGCGCCGTGTGAAGTTTTCAGCCTCGACCACTACCTGACCACCCGACTCGGCATAGATGCCGGTGGATGCTTCCTGGTTGAAGACGGCCACGACATGGTGCCATTGGTCGTCGTCGACCGACGTAGGCGAAAGCAGCGACGACTGCTCGGCCTGGAAGATCCGCGCGACGAACTCGGTGGAATCGCTGCCATCGGCCGCAGGACCGGGATTCGGCCCCGTGTCGACCATCAGGTCGATGAAGTCGCCCACCTGCACGCCTTCGATGCCGAAGTCGAAATCAACTCGGTTGCCATTGGTCGGGAAGCTGGCGACTTCGCGGCCGTTGTGGTAGACATGCGCCACCGTGCCATCGCCCGCGGCGCTCGTGTTGTGAGCGTGTCCTTGCACGACCAGCGTACCGGCCACCTCCGAAACGTAGCGACGAATCGCATAGTGCTCCGGACCGGGATCCGAATCGTTCGGGTGCATCACAGTCGGCGTGATGATCGTCCACGGTGCGTTGCCGTTGCTGGGGCCTACCGGATTGAAGTCCCAGTTGCCGTTGGCGTTGTCATTGCCGCCGGTCCAGTGGTTTGTATCGCCCCAAGCGCCATTGCCCGCGCCGCCGAGGAACGGAATGAAGTGATCCGTTGCGCCGGGCGTGGCCGCATACGCTCCGTTAGCCGTTACATCGTGGTAGCCGTAGAACCAACCGTTCTGGCCCTGGGTGCCGGAATGTTCGGTTTGCGAATCGGCAATTTGCGTAAGCGTGGGATTCGGGTCGCCGATTCCAACAGCCAGCGATGTGCCGCCGCTTTCGACAAGCGAAATGCCGAAGTCGGCCGCCGGCCCTTCGACCGAAGCGTCCAGGATGCCGATCCCCTGGCTCCAATCGACTGTGGTCGGCGCGTCGATCGACGGCTGACGCATCCAGAATTCGATCGAGAACGAACCGTCGGCCAGCGGGTTGTCGCCCACCGAGAAACCCGTGCCGCCGCCTTGATCGCCGGCAAGGTCGGCAAAGTTGAAAGCGCGCGAACCGGGAATCGCACCCGGTTGGCCACCGACAGCCGCGGTGAGCGAATTGCCGGCGGCTTCGGCGCCGGCGGCGGCGCTGGCGGACGCATCGGCAATG
>JAGQOS010000304.1 GCA_020427265.1 Planctomycetales bacterium | reverse complement strand
GCCGCGGCCCTCATCCGTGAATCGTCGTCGCGGGAAAACACGGGGTTTAGCCGGAAACGGTGACAGCCAGAATAGCAATCGTCAATCCCGGCACCTAGTTCCGCCCGCCCTCCGCTAGTTCTTTTTCAGATGGGCAATCATTTCTTCAAAGGCTTTTTCGTTATCGGAGACCGTTTTCACAGGACCGTAGAACTTGACGAAGTAATTGCCAAATTTGCCAGTTTCAACAATCGCCGCTAGCATTCGGTAGTCGGGCCGTTCGACGGCCGGAGCGAACGGCCCGCGCCGATCGCTGAAGGTTCCGGCAATATCGACCAAATGCACCTCGCAGCCGGCAATCGACTTCTTTTCGGTTTTCGTACGCTCCTTCGTGCTGCCACCATCGGCTTGCGTAAACTGGCCGATCCATCGGTCGATATTCTGCTCGATCGATCCGCCTGCGCCCATCACGGTCAAGCGGCCATCGTTGTCGTCGCCCTCCGACGCAGGAATGGCGAATTCCGCCTCGACGATACGAACGCGGGGCTGGACTCGCTTCCAATCGGCCGGCGCTTCGAGTGAGAAGCGGCCATCGGCAACAGCAATGGTTTGGTCGGCTGCCCGCGCCGAGCTAGCAGTAATCGACAGAAAAACCGCTACAGCCAATGAAAGTACTGCCATACGGAGCGATATCAAGCGACGATAGGAAAACGGCGACAACGCGGTCATGATCATACCTCTCAAGTAAATGCAGTTAGCCTGTAAGTGCAGGATGCCGCGCTTCAGCCCATCTACCGCGGCCGGCAACGCTAGCAGAGCAGTGCGGTTTCGGATCGGACGATGCTAGCGGAGGCATCGTCATTGCGCGAGAAATCTTGTCGCGAAACAACGTAGATCAAACCCGCCAGCAGGACGATCGCCAAGAAGATCATCCCCACGACCATCGCCATTGTCAACTGATTCGACGATCGCCGAGCGCGAGCCCGCGCAGCGGTCGAAGAAATGGGCTGGGCCGTGGAACTTCCCGACGGCGCCGCTGGGTCGCCCAGTTCGGGGAAAATGTCGGTGGCCGACCGCCAATCGTCCCAGCCATCGCGCCAGACAAGTGAATCGCGGGAGACCCGCCCTTCGCCAATCCAACGGCGCATCACTTCAGCCGTAGCAGGACCAAACTGTCCGCCCGATCGCGGTCGAACATACCACGATGCCTGGGGCGCTTCAAGAAAGGGATCCGTAACCACCGGAGGCGCCTGCGATGATGCCGGCGCCACATAGGGCGAGGCCGGCGCCACCGGATTAGCCGGGGCATGCATTGGCACGATGGGTCGAGCGACGGTCGGCTCGGCAACCGATGTCGCCGCGGCGTGGGCGTAGTCGGTAGCTACCGAAGCGGGCGCCGCCTGCTGTTTTACCGATTTCTCCAAGTGCTCCGCAACGCCGCCGCTTTCCAACGGGATACGAAAGCGCACGCCGCAATGGGGGCAAATTCCTCGCTTGCCGGCCAGGAATGACTTGATGTTCAGCGCGTGCCCATTGGGACATTGAAACCGGATTCCCATAGACCTTCATTATATTTTCGTAACCCGATATTGTGAAGCAACTCTTGAACTCGCCACCATTTGCAGCCCCCGCCACACCGGCCTGCATAACCGGCACACTCGCCCCGGCAAGTGGGCGAAAGTCAGGAAAATACGGTGTTCCGGCCTACCAACTAGTGGCGAGGGCCGTCGTTTGAAGATACGATGAGAGGCAGGTCGACTGAGCGTTTGGCTCACGATTTTCGCCACCCAACGGAATTGGGGCTTATCTCTGGCCGTCACGACGCACGGGTGATTATCCACGCCACTTCTGGGAAGCCGATGATCGACGAACGCATGGATCCAATCGAGAACGCAGGCCCGATCGAGATCGCAGTGATTGGCGACTTGACCGATCACGAATCGGAAGTGACGGAAAAGCTCTTGAGCGTCGAGCCGGGCGGCGAATGCACGCTCTATATCGATTCGCCGGGAGGCAGCCCGTATACGGCCCTTTCGCTGATGTCGATCATGAAGCTGCGCGGTCTGCAGGTAACAGGAATCGTCACGGGCGAGTGCTCCTCGGCCATGCTGTGGCCGTTCGCCGCCTGTCAGCAGCGCTTCGTTACACCGTATAGCGTGCTGCTTTTCCATCCGATGAAGTGGCAAAGCGAAGAGCACGTTGGCTTGGCCGAAGCCGCCGAATGGGCGCGCCATTTCGGTCACTTGGAAGACGAGATGGACGAGTTGCTGGCCCAATTGTTCGACGCGCCGCGCGATGTGATGGACGCGTGGATTACGCCGGGGCGTTACGTTACCGGGCGACAACTCGTCGAGCAAGGCCTGGCGCAAATGCTTCCGCTTGAGCCGCTGCCTTGCTTCCAACTTAACGGCGCGGCATCCCACGGCCGCAAGGCCAGCTCGAAGTCGAAGTCGAAGCAGACCGTCCGGTAGCGCTGCCGCGGCACGAATCTCTGGTGTAGCCGAACGGCACGGCGGCCATCGAATTTCCTGCACTGTCCTCTTGCGCTGTTGGCATCGCGTGGTCCTCTGCGCGCGGAAATCGCCCTTCCCCTGCGGCATGTCTACCCGCTAGCATGGCCTCATCTTCAATGGTTCGCCTGTGGGAGGAATTTTGCCGATGGAAGCTGTGATCGCACTGGTCGCCTTGACCGCGATGGAAATCGTACTCGGCATCGACAACATTGTCTTCATCGCGTTGCTCTCCAGCCGACTTCCCGCGGACCAACAGTCGAAAGCGCGGCGACTCGGATTGCTGGCGGCGCTCGTGACACGCGTGTTGCTGCTACTGACACTCAAATGGATTCTGGGCCTGGAAAAACCGCTCTTCGAATTGACTTCGCTCGGCGTGCCCAAAGCCTGGCTGGCGCACGATATGAACGGCATCTCGGTGCGCGACCTCATCTTGCTGGCCGGCGGCCTGTTCCTGGTATTCAAAAGCGTACACGAGATACACGCCAAGATCGAAGGCTCGGAACACGAACACTCGACGGCGGGCACGGCAACGTTTGGAAGCGTCATTGCTCAAATCGCCGTGATCGATATCGTCTTCTCGCTCGACTCGGTAATTACGGCCGTGGGCATGGCCAAGCAGATTTGGGTGATGATTGCCGCCGTGATCATCGCCGTGGGCGTGATGGTCGTGTTTGCCGACAAGGTCTCGCACTTCGTCGAAAAGCATCCCACGCTCAAAATGCTTGCTTTGAGCTTTCTCATCTTGATCGGCGTGATGCTTATCGCCGAGGGCATCGGCACGCATTTCAACAAAGGTTACATTTACTTCGCCATGGCGTTCGCCTTGGCCGTGGAGGTGCTGAACATTCGTAGCGGCGGGCGACGGGCCAAGTTCTTGGACATTCCGAGCGAGCCTTCGCAAACATGACACGGCGGCAAAGAATCCGATTCGTAATCGCGTTAACGACCGGCCTCGCCGCGCCGGTGATTGGTACGCTTCTCGCGCAATTGGTAGCCGCGATCTGGCTACCATCGCCCACACAATCCGTGGGATCAGCGGGCACTGTCGATGACTTGCAAGAACATCTTTCGTCGACGTTCTATTACATGAATATCGCTCTTACGATCTGGGTCGCGTCCTGCGTGGTTTCCGGTGTATGTTTGCTGTACTGCTATGTCTCGTGGGCGCGCTGGTTTATTGGTCCTAAACCGATCAAGTCCGCGGGTGATGCACTGTAGAGCGCGACGCAATGCTCCACGCGCAATTCCGCATGGAACCGCTGTCGGAAAATCCGGACCTCCGAACCGGCGTCAATCCTCGATGCTGGCCAACCAGCTAACGCCATTGCGTAAATCTTCGTCAGGATGCGAAGATTCGCCACGTCGCACGCTTAACCAGCCGCGAAATTCAAACTCCTCGAGCGCTCCGAGGATGGCGGGATAGTCGACTGTACCGCGGCCAAGCTGCACTTCGTCGCCACGCCCGGCGGTGATGTCGTACACGGCATCGGCAATCGTCACGTGCAAGACATGGCGTCCCAATACTTGGGCGGCCTGTGTTGCGGAATGGCCGTGAATGATCAACTGGGCCGGGTCCAGGTCGATGCCGATCAGACCATCGGGGATTTCGCTGAGAAAAGCCGCCACGTCGTCTGGCGCCGTTCTTCCCGTCGTGAGCGCCGGAATCGCGCCCACGCGCTGGCCGTGATGTCCCAGATCGACGAGCACGTCGCGCAACAGATGGCGCTCGGGAGACTCATCATCGAGGGGAATTTCACCCGGTGTGATCGTCAACACGGCGGCGCCGAGTGAACGAGCCTGGCTCATTGCCTCCTTTGTCGCGGCCACTCGACGGTCGAGATCTGCCAGCACTCCAAATCCGCGGCGAGTCGGAAAGGTTAACGCCGCCGTCTTGAGATTCAAATCCTCGAACATCTTCAGCAAATGTCGCAAGGCCGTGCGCGACAGGTCTTGTCCATGCAACTCGCGGCGGGCATTGATGCAAACGCCGCGCGCTCCGATTTCAGACGCTGCGACGAGCGCCTGCTTGAGCGGCATGCGCAGCGACTGGGTGCAAATTCCGATTTTCATGTTTGGCATGATTATGACATTCAGGTTATATGGCCCGCGGCTCGGCGATTAGAGCCATGAACACACATCGACGATAACGACTAGGACGAGGTACATATCCATGATTACGACCTATGCCCTAATGATTTTAGCCGCTGCGGCGGCCGTTCCCCAAGACCAACGTCACCCCGACGCGGTGGAAGTCTACCATTGCGCGCTCGACGCACAGAGCGACCTGAACTATGACCGCTGGCCCGATGGCTGGCAACGGAAAGAAGGTCCGGGATTTCCACATTATTTGAAGATCGGCATTCACGACGAGCCGACTGCCGTTGCGGGGAGCTGCTTGCGAATCGAGCCCGATGGTGGAGCCGCGGCCATCCATAGCCCACCCATACAGGTCGATAACCGGTTTAGCTATGTGTTGGAGTGTCGCGTGCGTTCGGCCGGTCTCACGCACGACTCGGCCCGTGTCACCGTAACGTTCTACGATGCCGACAAGAATGTCGTCGAAGAGTATACGAGCGATGCGTATCGAAATGACGCCGAATGGACGAAGATCCACATCGGCCCGTTCAATACGAGCAGCGAATTGGCCGAAATGGCCGTGATCGGGCTGCACCTCGAACCCGGCGAACGCGAAGATCTGGCGGGTTGGGTCGAGTTCGACGACATCTGGTTCGCGCGCCTGCCACGGATGACACTCACGACGAATAGCGAGTTCAATGTCTACTCATCTCCGAACGACGTGAGGGTGACTTGCCACATCTCGGGCATTGTCGAGCGCGATCCGGAAATCCGTTTTGAGCTACTCGACGCATCGAGTCAAAGCATCGACCAGTCGGCCCAAATCCTTCAAGGTGAAGTGATCGCGCGCAAGTCTTCGAAGGTCTCCGAGATCCTGAGTGGCGCTGCCAACACGCCCGTTGGCTACGCGGGTACGGCGGAATGGAAACCGCAGCTAGTGCAAGACAGTGCGGATAACGCCTATGGCTTCTATCGTGTCCGCGTGACAATGCGCAGCCAGCAAGGCATCATGCATGAGCGCGAGACAACCATCGCCATTATTCGGCCGCTGAGCGAAGGCGTGCGCGGCGGATTTGGCTGGAGTTTGCCGCGGGGCGACGATCCTTTGAGCCTGGAAGCTTTGTCGTCGCTGTTGCCCACAGTCGGAATTAATTGGCTCAAATTTCCCGTCTGGTACGACGATGTGCAGTCGCGCCGGGGCGAAGAGATTATGCGTTTCGCCGAACGGCTCACGCTCAAGGACATCGAACTAATCGGCGTGCTCGACAATCCACCAGAACGTATGCGGGCAGGGTTCGGTGATCAAACACACATGTCGGCGGCCAACATCTTCTCCTCGGACTCGACATTGTGGCTGCCGTCGCTCGATCCCGTAATGACCCGACTTTCGATGAAAATCCGCTGGTGGCAATTGGGCGCCGACCACGATACGAGTTTTGTGGGGTATCCCAAGCTGCCGGAGAAGATCGACGAAATTCGGCGGAAACTCTACCGGTTTGGACAGGAAGTGCACCTGGGGCTGCCGTGGCGGTGGCTCGCGGAAACGCATCCCGAGGAGAACCCACCGTGGCAGTTCCTGACCTATTCGGCGACACCTTCGCTGACTGCCGATGAACTTTCTGTCTACCTGGCGGGC
>JAGQOS010000303.1 GCA_020427265.1 Planctomycetales bacterium | reverse complement strand
GAGCTATTATGGCGAAAAGAATTACGGCAACTACGCCAAGGGCCGCGCCTCGCACGCCGTGCCGCACTTGAAGAAGTACCATGGCACCGATACGTTCCTGACCGAAGCGCTCACGATCGAGGCGAAAGCGCGCGTGGACGAGGCGGTCGAGGCCCGGCAGCCGTTCTACTTATATATGGCGCATTACGCCGTGCACGCGCCGTTCAATTCCGATCCGCGTTTCGCTGAGCATTACCAGGACTCGGGCAAGCCTGGCCCCGCGCAAGCCTTCGCCACATTGATCGAAGGCATGGACAAGTCGCTGGGCGATCTGCTCGATCATATCGAGCAATTGGGTGTGGCTGAGAACACGCTCGTCTTTTTCCTCGGCGATAACGGTTCCGACGCGCCGCTGGGGCATCAGCATGCCGTCGCCTGCGCCGCGCCGCTGCGCGGCAAAAAGGGCGCCCATTACGAAGGCGGCATGCGTGTGCCGTTCATTGCCGCCTGGGCCAAGCCGAATGCGGATCATCCGCAACAACAGAAGTTGCCCATTGCGATCGGCTCGATTCAATCGCAGAGCGCCAATGTTTGCGATATCTTTCCCACCCTGTTAGCGTTGGCCGAAGTCGATGCGCCTGCCGATCACCCTGTCGACGGCGCGCCGCTCGATGCGCTGCTCGCCGGCCAGGCCGACGACGCCCGCCCCGACAGTTTCCTGATGCATTACCCGCATTCACCGCATCGGAGCGATTACTTCACCTGCTATTGGAAAGGCGACTGGAAAGTGATCTACCATTACTTCCCGTCGAAACAATCCGACGGCTCGCACTACCAGTTGTACAACCTGGCCGACGACCCGTTCGAATCGACCGACCTGTCCGCCGAGCATCCGGACAAACTTCGTTCGATGATGGAAGGACTGATCGCCAACCTCGAAAGCCATGGCGCGGTCTACCCGATCGCCAAGGAGTCGGGTGATCCGGTGCTGCCGCAATTGCCGTAATTGGTGTGCGACTAGTGGTTTTCCCCCGAAAAAATACGCTGACAGGATTTGGGTTCTCAGACCAGCGTTCCACGAGCCGGCATGAACTTTGCGTTCCGCAGAGTTGAGTTCCAGATGGAGTAAAATCAAACCATCGACCGGGGGATAGTTTGGCTATTTATCCCTAGTTAGTGTTGCACGGCCAGGGCAGTCGGCGGCATAACCGCACCATCTCTTGCCGCCACGGGGCAAGGCTGCCCTGGCTTCTTTTTTTGCAATGAATTGCTTGTCTGCCGCAGGCTTGCACGAATTTGGAGGTATACGCAGGACTGCGCCCGTCGGTATTAGCGTGGCAATTGCTCTCCTCTGCGTTACACTCGTTATGCTGTAGGGAGCATTTTAGAACGACGAGCACGTCAACGGCAACGAAGCTGAATCGTGGTATGAAAACGCCGGAAGTGCCAGCGAGCGAAACATTCGCAAATCCTTATGCAGCTCCGCATGCGGAATCGATTTCCCGCCAGGCCGCTTGGTATCTAACCAGCGCCTGCCGGCTGTATCGCTGGATTGGGTGGATCGCATGTGTGTATTGCGTAGCCGTTTTTCTTTCGGCTCATGGGAATTACTCTGCGAGCAACCGCTTAATGTTGGCCGGTTAAGCGTGTTTGCCGTAGCACAGGGCGTGTTGACAATGCTTTTTGCATCCTTGATTGTCATTGCAGTCAAACTTCCCCAAAACTTTGAAAACTATTACGTTCGGGCGCGATGGCTCGGCATCCTGGCCGGGGCCATCGGATTTCCTGTCTTGTCGTTTCCCGCCTTTCTCGCTGTCGCGAGGCTCGCGAAATATCGTCGCCAACGCATCGGTGTTGGAAATTGACGCGCCACCACTCGCCAGCGTACTATGGCGTTTTCGATCGTGTCGGTAGCGACTCCGACTTTTCGGCAGCATCCGGCGCAATCGCGGCGGGAGCGAAAGGCAGTCGATGGCGACAAAGGCGAGCTTGGTCCTGGTTCGGGTGATCTCATCATGCGCTTCTCTACGTTGATTGTGTTCACCAGCTTGCTGCTCGCGGCGAATGGAAGCTCCGCGGCCGAGCGGTCGCGTTTCGCCGAAACCGGCAGCCGTAGCCAGTACGTCCATTGGATCGAACTTTACGACGCCAACTTCAACGAGATCGATCCGGCGGCCGAGCACCCCGCACCCTATTCGCCGCGCAAAACGTGCGGCCGCTGTCACGACTACGACACGATCGCCTGCGGCTACCATTTCAACGCCCGCGCGGACGACGCCGCGCACGGCCGGCCCGGTGAACCGTGGATCTGGAACGACCCGCGCACGGCAACGCAGTTGCCGCTCTCCTATCGCGGCTGGGCGGGAACCTACGATCCGCGCCGGCTCGACATTTCGGCCTGGGATTTCGCTCTGAAATTCGGGCGGCATCTGCCGGGCGGAGTGGAACCCGCGGCGTCGAGTGCGCCGCTCGCCGCAGCCGAAGGCGCACCGCCCGAACCGGCCACGCCGGGCAACTGGACTCGAAGCGGCGCGCTGGAGATCGATTGCATGATCTGTCATGCCGCCGAGTCGGGCTACAGCATGGAGGCGTGGGCCCATCAGATCGACGAAGAAAACTTCGCCTGGGCTCCCACGGCCGGTTTGGGAATCGGCTCAGTCACTGGCGCGGTAGCCGACCTGGACGACGACGGCGCCGGCGAAGGGCCCCAGGTGACCTACCACGATTTGAAACGCAACGGCGAGGGCAAAGTGTTCTTCAACGTCGTTCGACAACCGCGCAACGATACGTGCTACTACTGCCATTCCAATCGCACGCTGGGCGGGCCGCAGGCCGCGTGGAATCACGACGAAGACATTCACCTGCGCGCCGGCATGCAGTGCGCCGATTGCCATCGCAACGGCATCGGCCATCACACGGTGCGCGGCTTCGCCGGCGAGCAACACGCGAGCGGCGAAGCGGTCGTCACGCTTTCCTGCCGCGGCTGCCATTTGGGCGAGGAGCAAGGTGGCCGGTTGGGCGCGCCGCAGCCGCTGCACGCCGGGCTGCCGCCGCTGCATCTGGAAAAGCTCTCGTGCACGGCCTGCCACTCGGGTCCGCTGCCTGGCGACCAGGCCCTTCCGCTGCAAACGGCCCTGGCTCACGGCTTAGGGCTGCCTTCGCACGACTACACGGCCGAGTTGCCACCTGAGCTGGTTGCGCCGGTGTTTCTGCGCGATGGGGAAACTCTTTTCCCGCATCGCATGATGTGGCCTTCGTTCTGGGGCGCGCAGCGCGGCGAGACGATTGTGCCGGCGCATCCTGAAGCCGTGTACGATGCCCTGCGGCGCACCTTCCGCGTGCGGCGCGGTAAAACGCTGAAGGAAACTTTGCTTGAGATTCGCCTCGGCCGCGACGACAAGACCGAACTGCTGGGCGAAGAACGAGCCGGCGCCGACGAGGATGAATGGACCGAGGAAGAACAAGCCCGCGTAGCCGCCTGGGTTGAAAAGAAGGCGCTGGCCGACTTTCAGGAAAAACTGCCTGAAGCCTTCGAGGCGCTTGCCGAAGTGGTCGGCCCGGGCGAGGCGAAGCCGGTCTTCGTGGCCGGCGGCAAGGTGTATCGACTCGATAGCGAGGGCCATGTCGAAACCTTCGCGCATGCCGCGGCGGAGCCTTATGCCTGGAAGCTGGCCCACGACGTACGGCCGGCCCGTGCGTCGCTCGGCGCCGGTGGATGTTTCGATTGCCATGCCGAAGGGGCGCCAATCTTTGCCGGAAAAGTAGCGACGCCTAGTCCCGTGCCATCCGAAGAATCGGCTGTCGTCGCCATGCAGGAACTGGCCGGGTACGACAAAACGAAACTCGACGCGTGGAACCAATCGTTCCAGGGTCGCGCGGCGTTCAAGTGGCTCGGCTTCGCTTCGATGGGTGTTGTGGGTTTTGTCCTGCTCAGCGGCGCGGTGTGGGGATTCCTCACCGTTACCGGCGTCGCGCGGCGCAAAGATTGACGAGGTGAACCATGGCTGCCCTGCCGGCATCGCAATTCGCCCTCGTCGCCACGGTCGGAACTTCGTTTCGCTCGATCTTGATCTACGCGCTCTCCGCAACCGTTGCATTGATCGTTGTGCACTGGCTGGCCCGCGCTGCAGCACCCCGTGCGCAGCGCGCCGATCGCCAGCCATGGACCGCCTGGGAGCGGCTGGTTTATGCCGGCGTGCTCAGCGCCGTTGGCGTGTTGGCCGCCTCGGCATTCGGCGCAATCGGGAAGGGTGAAACCATGTCGGGGTGGCCGCTGATGCTGCATATGGTTGGCGCCGGTGTGTTTACCGTCGCGTTGCCGGCGCTTGCCGTCACCTGGAGCGCCGTGCATCTGCGAGCCAACCGCGTCGCCAACGGGGCGAGGTTCTCGCTTCTCGCGCGCGCGATGTTTTGGGCCCTGCTCCTCTCGGGGCTGGCCGTGATGGGCACGATGCTCGTGAGCATGCTCCCCTGGCTCGGCACGCACGAACTGGAAGAAATGCTCGACGCGCACCGCTTTGCCGGGCTGGCGGTGGTCATCGTGCTGCTCTTGCACGCCTATGCGGTGCTGACCGGTCGCCGGCGTTAGACTCGAGCGACCGCCTCGCCTGCCGAAACTTCGCTTGCGGCGCGCTATGATTCGCCGGTGCGCGGTTCACCGCGACTCAATTCCCGCCATCCGGCTTGGGCACTTCATGATTCTTTTGCACTTCGGCATGGCCGTTGCGCACGAATAAGCTAACCACTTCGGCATGGGCTTGGATCAACTTTACGGCGTACGGATTCTGCGAAGTCTCGCGCACGCGCACTCCGTTGGGTGTCTTCTCCACATGCATTTCAAGTTCGTCGGCATGTTGGAAAATCACATCGAACAACGGATCGCGACGGTGAATCGGCCGGTTCTCTTCCACCCGGCCGTACATCGACTCCACGTGCATCTGAATCGCCTTCGCGACTTGGGGGTCGTCCGATTCGGTCAGCGTCTCGACGCCGTTATCCAATCTCTTGACCGAACGCTGGATTTTGTCATGATTCGATAGCAATTGATGGAACAGGTCGCGATCTTTGGCGAAGTTAGGATCGTTCTGGCCGCCTGGCCCGCCGAATTGTCCGCGTCCATGCTGCCCCTGACCACCTGGCCCGTGCCCGCCGGGCCCTCGTCCTGATCCGCCCTGCGCGCCGGGTCCTCGACCGCGTCCTCGTCCACCCGGGCCTTGGGCCAGTACGTCGGCCGCCACGAGGCTAAGAATCGTAACGAGCGATACGCTCCACAGCGTACGTCGAGTTGTGAGAGAAAACAGCATCTCGTTCCTTTCCGCAATCGGTCATGAAGTTTGAGGGAGCGGCGCTCCGGCACTTGGAACACATAGCTCCAAGTTACCGGGGGCTTCGAATTGCCGGATCGTTTGTGCCATATTCTACACACGAACACCTGTGCGCGGCCAGTGAGCGATACCGAACGCACGAGCCCGACGTACGCCGGCCATGTTGTGCGGCTTCGCACGTCTCGGCGCGGCGGGAAGGCGCACGGCGCGCCAACTCGCAAGGCGCTGCCGGATCGCTATTCCTTGAGCACCATGTCGATACACATAACGGCCGCCAGGATCAATTCGCGCACCGGGTTGTCGGCGGGCACACCTTCCGAAATCTCGAGCACGTAGTTGTCGGCGCTGGTAAAGAGTTCTTTGCCCAGGCCGCTCCACTTCTTCGAAACGCGAGCCAATTGGTTGTCTCCCGCCATGAACCGGAAGTCCCAACCGGTCCATTTGCCTTTTAGAGCGCACAGTGGCTGGTCGTTCGAATCGAGCACGTTAAATGCACCGCCGAGGGAAAAGAACTTCTGTTTGAATCCCCCGATCCGTTGCTCCGCTTCGTTGAGCACGTCGACCTTCGAGAGAAAGATCGACACGCCTCGCTTCACATGCACCAGCGAGCGGCCGTCGGGAATGCGGATTTCTACATGAAACGGCGTCATCCGCTTGTAATCGGTAAAGCGGAGCATCTTGGTCAAAAAGCCGATGCGCTCCTCGCGGCATTGCAAAATCTGCTCGCCTGTCTCCGGGTCGTAGATATCGAAGTTGTTGGCGGCTTTGAACATGCCGACATGTTCCTTGACCAGGTACAGATTGCGATTGAGCGCAGGATGCATTACGAAGCCCCCCTGAACGTTGTAAGAAGAGATGTGGCTGGGCGCAGTATGCCCCGATCCAACACAAGTTGCTCAGCCGAGAT
>JAGQOS010000302.1 GCA_020427265.1 Planctomycetales bacterium | reverse complement strand
TTGATTGTCGGCGGGGGGCACGTGGGCAAGGCGGTCGCCGAACTGGCCGCCGAATTGGAATTCGAGGTCTGGGTCGTCGACGATCGCGAAGAGATCGTTTCCGCCGCTCGTTTTCCCCGGGCGGCGAAGCGACTTTTCGGTTCGATTGGCCAGATACTGCGCGAAATTGAAGTCACGCCCCGCACCTATTGCCTGATTGTGACCCGGGGCCACAACCACGATGAAGAAGCCTTGTTGCATCTCGCCGATCGCGGCGCTGCGTATGTCGGCATGATTGGCAGCCGTCGCAAGGTAAAACTGATCTACGCCGACCTGCTCGATACCGGTGTCAGTGAGTCGGCACTCAAACGGGTTCACGCGCCGGTCGGCCTCGACATCGGTTCGCAGACCGTTCCCGAAATCGCGATCAGTATCGCAGCGCAACTCATCGAGCACCGCAGCCGGGTATCGCGCGGTTGATCAAGCCATGTCTCATCCGCTTAGAACCATCGCCGTTGTGCCGGCCGCCGGCGAGAGCCGCCGCATGGGCCGGCCCAAGCTAACACTCCCGTGGCGCGGAGCCACGGTGATCGAGGCCGTACTCGAGGCCTGGCGCGCCGGGGGCGTCGAGCGCGTGATCGTCGTGCTGCGCGCGGGCGACGACGCGTTGCGCGCCTTGTGCGAAAAGCGCGGCGCCGAACTGGTCATCGCCGATCCGCCACCGGAAGATATGAAGGCGTCGATTTTATGCGGGCTCGACTTCGCCGTGCACCATCTGCCGCTGGCCGACCGTTGGTGTTGGTTGACCGCGCCGGCCGACATGCCAACCCTGGCGTCGGACGTGATTCAAAACATGTGCCAGGCTTGGGAGGAAACGCCTGATTCGGCCGTCGTACCTGTCTGCGATGGCCGTCGCGGGCATCCGGTGTTGCTGCCTGACCGGGCTCGAGAACCATTGAGAGCACTCGGCGATGCCGAGGGCCTGAATCGCCTATTTGAAACCGTCGAGGTCCGCGAATTGGACGCCGGGCCTGCGGCCCTGTGCGAGGATGTGGATACGCCGGCCGACTACGACCGGCTACGCAAGCTTGCGGAATAGGCGAAGAAATCCCTGACGTCTAACAACGCAGTTTGAGCGTGCGAACAGTTTCGTCGCAGTTTCCGGCTGCTTTCCGCCGTAGGGGAAAATGCGTATACTCGTATCGGATTCTCCGCCCCAATTTGGGGCATGAACAGAGGCCGATCTTTTCCGGCGATTTCTATTCCAGCAGCGAGGTTTTTCGGTGCGAAGCCCAGCAAGCAAGGAACGATGGGGCCGATGGTTCGGTCCGCTGCTGCTGATGAGCTGCCTGCTCCCCGCGCTGTTGCCGCTCGCCGGCTGCAGTTGCACGAAAGACCCTAGCGAACTGACCGAGGAAGAAAAGAAGAAAAAGCTCGAAGAACTGGCGAAAAAGAAGGAAAAGGAAAAGCCGAATTTCGAGCTGGAAGAAATCGAGCTGCAACCCGGCGACCGCGATCGTAAGTCGGGCTTGCGGGCGCGCTGGTTAAAGCCGGGGCACTGGCTCGCAGCGCGGCAGGAAATGCTGGCCAACAATTTCAACTTTGTGGGCGAGCTCGAAGCCTCGGTCGTTGAGAGCAAGACAGGCCAGCCGATTCAACTCAGCAACACGGCGTTTCGCATGACGACGACGCGCCCCGTGGCCCTGACGAAAGCGCAGAAGAAGCATCTCGACATGATGCTCTTCGTGCCTCCTTCCGAGGGAAAAACAACGCGTGTGTCGGCCACGTTGCACGGAAAGAGGTTCGGCGAAGAGGTGGTCAAGAGCCCGGGCCTGTTCACAGCGATGGAGCCGTATCAATATCATTTCATCGTGCTCGCGCGGAATCCGGACATTTACCGCAACCTTTCGAATCTCGAATCGATTCGGGCCACTTGGTACGAGCAAAACACCGAGATCGCGGCGCCGCACTATCGTGTGATCTTTCCCGCGATGACGCGGCCCGTGCAGTTGCCGCAATCGTCGCTTTGTTGGACCAGCACCGCGTACGTGCTGTGGGACGATTTCGATCCCGAGTTGCTCTCTTACGAGCAGCAGCAGGCGCTCGTCGACTGGCTGCATTGGGGCGGGCAGTTGCTCGTCAGTGGTCCCGATTCGCTCGATACGTTGCGCGGCAGTTTTTTGAAATCGTACTTGCCGGCAACCAGCGAACAGGCGGCGAAGCTTTCGGCGGCCGACCTGGGTGAACTCGATCGCCGCTGGACACCCGTACCGATCCGCGGCTCGAAAGACCCGCTGCGCGTGACCGTGCCCTGGACGGCGCTCGATTTAAAACCGACCGCCGGGAGCCAGGTCGTTCCGGGCTCGAACGACTTGCTGGTCGAACGCCAGGTTGGTCGCGGGCGCATCGTGCTGTCGGCCGTGCGATTGTACAGCCGTGACCTGACGACCTGGTCGGGCTGGGATAACTTTTTCAATAACTGTTTGCTCCGTCGGCCGGCCCGCCGATTCAACAAGACCGACGATCTCTATTACGACAAGAAATACACGGTCGACTGGGCCGACGGCCGACTACAGCGGCACGACTCGGCGTTGATTTCGAACGTGCGCTATTTCAGCCGCGACGCCGGCCGCGAAAAACACGAAGTGGCGAGTTGGAGTACGGTAAATCCTGTGCCCAACGCGGCGCGCGACGCGCTGCGTCAGGCCGCCGGCATCGAAGTTCCCAAGGCGCAATTCGTCGTCTGGTGCGTGGCGGCCTATCTACTCGTGCTAGTGCCGCTCAATTGGGGTTTGTTCTCCGCATTGGGGGGAGTCGAATGGGCTTGGGTCGCCGCGCCGATTGTGGCGATCATTTGCTCGGTGCTCGTCGTCCGCATTGCCCAGCTCGACATCGGTTTTGCCCGCGCGCAAACGGAAATCGCTGTGCTCGAAGCCCATGGCGGCTATCGCCGGGCGCATGTCAGCCGCTATACGGCGCTTTATACTTCGCTCTCGTCGACATACGATCTGCATTTCGATTCGCCCGATTCGGTCGCCCTCCCCTTCCCTAAGGAAACGAATTTTCGCCTGTCGTTCGGCCAGCAACCGAGCGTGGTCACGTACGATCGCGGTGCCGATGTGACGCTTTCCGGCGTGCAGGTTTCGTCGAACACAACCGAGATGGTGCATAGCGAGCAGATGCTCGATCTTGGCGGCCCGATCGAATTACGAAAGAACTTGCAAGGCCGTCCTGTCGTTCACAATGGCAGCCGCCACGATTTGGTCGGTGTGGGCATTTTGCAGAACATGGCGGCGCCCGGCGAACCGGAGCGGCTGGCAAGCTGCTGGATCGGTTCGCTGCCGGCCGACGAAGTGACGCAGATCGCTTTTGCGCCGGTCGCCAACCCCGACGATCCATTCGGCGAAATCAGCCATCGAACGACCGCGTTGGGTGAATCGCCTCAGTCCGTCGGCCGGTTGGACGGGCTCTCGCGCGGGCAACTTGAACCGGGCGAAATGCGGCTGATCGGCCGAGTCGACAAGATGGTCGATGGTTTGCACATCGAGCCGGCCTCGTCGCAGATTCGCGCCACGACGATTGTCATCGTCCATTTGAAGTCGGCCTCGTGGGACGCTCCGCAGTCCGACGCGAATGGCCCCGGGAAGCAGAAGAAACAGACGACCCAGGATCTGGAGGAGCAGCTTCGACGCGACCAGGAGGAATTGCGTCGAGAACAGGAAAAGAATGGTCCGCCGATTCCGAACGCCTACTAGGTCCGCTGGCGATTTCCTCTCCCGGTAATCATTTCATTGTATTTTTGTTGACTTACTGTTCTGAACCGAACGGTCGCCCTGCGCATAGCATATACGGATATCCATGATTGAACTCATAAACTTTGGCAAACGCTACGGCGATTTCACGGCCGTGGCTAACTTGAATTTGAAGATCGAAGCGGGCGAAATGTTCGGCTTCATCGGGCCCAATGGCGCGGGCAAGAGCACGTCGATTCGCTTTCTGGCGACGCTGCTCAAGGCGACCGAAGGTGAAGGTGTCGTTAACGGGTTTAGCGTGACGAAGCAGCCGATGGACGTCCGCCGCAGCGTCGGCTACATGCCCGATAACTTCGGCGTGTACGACGGCATGAAAGTCTGGGAGTTCCTCGACTTCTTCGCCGTCGCTTACCAGATTCCCAAGAGCAAACGCAAGCAGGTGATTGGCGATGTGCTGGAACTGCTGGACCTGGAACACAAACGGAACGATTTTGTGAACGGCCTGTCGCGCGGCATGAAGCAACGGCTTTGCCTGGCCAAGACACTCGTGCACGATCCACCCGTGCTGATTCTCGACGAACCGGCCAGCGGCCTCGATCCGCGCGCGCGATTGGAAGTGAAGGCCCTGCTCCGCGAGTTGCGGCGCATGGGCAAAACGATTCTCATTTCGAGCCACATCCTGACCGAACTGGCCGACTGCTGCACGTCGATAGGCATCATCGAGCGTGGCCAACTGCTGCTGCACGGCTCGATCGAGAAGGTGTACCGCCAGATTCGCGGCAATCGGATCGTGCATGTGCGGTTCATGGGCGAAATGGCCGAGGGGATTTCGATCATTCGCAGCCAGCCGACCCTGCGCGACGTGCAGATCGAAGACCGTCGCTGTACGGTCGAATTGGAAGGCGACGACAACGACGTGGCCAACCTGCTCGATCAACTCACGAAGCGCGGCGTCCGCCTCCTCGCCTTCGCCGAAAAAGACCCGACACTCGAAGACGTATTCATGATGGTGACGAAAGGGCTGGTGACGTAGCGTTCTGCCTGCGAGTTGCATGAGGTCTCGGAAATGTTCGAGCGGCTGTGACATGAGCGATAATCCGTACGAGAGCCCCAGTGCCGACGGCAAGTTGTCGATCGAGAAGACGCCTGCACGCGGGGCGGGACTGATACGCTGGCTGGTCGTCGGCGCAATTCTGATGGTTCTCGTCTCGCTGTTGTTGCCGGCGAGACGCACGGCGACTGTGGCCGCGCGGCGCAATACCTGTACGAACCACCTCAAGCAGATCGCGTTCGCTTTGCTCAACTACCAAGAGGTTTACGGCAGCTTGCCGCCGGCCCATACGGTCGATGCCGCCGGCAAGCCGCTGCATAGTTGGCGCGTGCTGATTTTGCCGTTCATGGAAGAAGCGGCGCTCTACGACAAGATCGATCTCGCAAAGCCGTGGGACGACCCGGCGAACCGGGAGGCCTTTGAGACAACGATTAGCGGCTATGAGTGCCCTTCGACCGATGGTCCGCCAGCCCACACAACGTATCTCGCCGTGGCGACGACCGGCGGTTGCTTTCAACCGGGCCAGCCGCGCAAGTTAGACGAGATTGCGGACGGAACTTCGCAAACGCTGATGGTCGTCGATGTCGATTCAGCACACTCCGTCCATTGGATGTCGCCTCAGGATGCGGGCGATGTCTGGTTCGAGCAGTTTGGCGCGTCGCTCGACACGCAGCACCCCGGTGGCATTCTCGCTGCATTCGTCGACGGGCACGTCAGTTGGATTACGGAGACTGCCGATCAGGAAACGCTTCGCGCGCTCACCACCGTGGCCGGCCGCGATAGTGAAGTGCTGGACCCCGAAGATTAGCGGGCCGCAACGAGGGCGTTCCGTGGAGCGATGATTCTGGACCAGACCTCGAAAATCGCCAGTGGCAGTAGCCAACTGATCCAGGCCGACGCCGGGTAAAGCCAGGGCGCATCGAACTGGGCAACGGTCGCCAGGCCGCCGATAATGCGCAGCACGACGGCCGAACAGAGCAGCACGAAAGTACGCCGCATCCAGCGCTCATGCCAATAGAAGTCGCGCCGCAGCGCCGCGCGCCAGCCGCAGAACGCGCAAATACCGGTCGCCACGGCCAGTGAGGCGAGCCCGAGTCCGGCGACTCGGCCGGTCATGGCATAGCGCGCCATCCACAGGCCACTCGGCGCGACCAACAACAATATATTGGCGACTTGGACCTTACCCAGTCGCCGATGCCATTGTGGCGCACGCCGTCGCAATCGTTCGCTGACGAGCGCCAGGGAGAGGACCAACGCAACGGGCCCCGACAGCAGATGCACATAGAATGCACCGGCGTAGACGCCCCAGAAATACGATTCGCGCCCCTGCAGGAAATCGGCCTCAAAATCAGGCGGCGCGTAATGGCGATACTCGAGCACGATATTCGCTGTGACCTTCAAGATGAGTATCGAGGTCAGAAATGCGAGAAGCCGCGGCAGCGTCGTGTAGAAATCCTGGTTCATGCTCTTCATCGTACAGGCAGTGGT
>JAGQOS010000301.1 GCA_020427265.1 Planctomycetales bacterium | reverse complement strand
ACACTCTTTCCCACCTACATTCAAATCCGCCTGTTTTCGGTTTCGGGTTGTGGTTCGAACTCGCTGACTTCGTCGATGTTCACATCGAGTTGTTCAACCACTTCCGGTACGATTTCCTCGAGTTCTTCTTCGACGCTTTCATTCGGATTCACACTGATGACGCCCAACACTTCCTTCACTTGCACCGGCAGCATCCAAAGCGCCAGCACGAGCAGAATCACCATATGAACGATCAGACTGGTTAGCCAACTCGGGCTATCGCGGAGCATCTCCTGCCAGAAGGAAGGGCCGTCCTCTTCCAGGTCTTCGTCACCCTCGGCGCTCTGTGCATCTGCGTTAGCAGCCTTCGCCTGCGCGACCTGTTGTTGATTGCCGGCGGTTACCGGTGCAGCCTGCTTGAGTGGAGTTTTAGAAACCGTACTCTCTGACATAGGATCGTTGCTCCCTGACCCGTCTCCAAGATCTTGCCAAAACCCACGTTTTGCTTCGTGGATCAGCCTGCAGTTCGATTCGCGACAAATTGCGCGAAGTATTCCCGGCGCAAGGTCGACAAAGGCGGGCAGTCTGCGCGAAGTACGCTAGCGTGCCCAATGGCCTCGTGGACCATGAATCCTATGTCGCCAGCCGCGAAAATACCGCCGTTCATCTTACCTAAACGAGACGGAAACGCAAGAATGGCTTGCACTTTCGCCAACAGCGCCACTTGCCATGCACTCGTACATTTAGGGGGGGGCATTGCGAGGTTAAAGCAGACGCTTCGTGGACCGTCGGTCGGGGGTAACACGTGAAACGCTTCGTCTTGGTTGTTGTAAGTTGTTGATTTGCAATACGTTGCCGTTCGAAGGTCGGGATTCAAAAGCCAAGCCTGCCTGATTCGTGAGGGTTGCTCCACAATGCGGATAATCCCGGTGATCGATTTGCTTCGGGGCGAGGTGGTTCATGGTATCGCCGGAGATCGTGCAAAATATCGGCCGCTTCAGAGTGTCCTGACGCCAAACGCTACGCCGAGTTCCGTCGCCTCAGCGCTCGTTTCGCACTTCGCCAGCGAGCAAGTTTACGTTGCCGACCTCGACGCGATCATGACAGGCCATCCCAGTTGGAAAGCGATCGGCGAAATTGCCCAAAGCGGCGCTGGAATTCTGCTCGATGCAGGTGTTCGCGGCGCAACGCAGGCTGTTGAACTCGCTCAGCACATGGCTCAGCTTTCGGTTACGGTTCGCATGATAATCGGACTCGAGTCGCTCCAAACACTGCGAGATTTGGAGGCAATCGTTCGCTCTCAAGGCGAAACGAACGTTGTGTTGAGCCTCGACATGCGCGGCGGCGTTCCGGTGACTGTGATCGAAGCGTGGCAGTCGATGCAGCCGATGCAAATTGTTCGCGCGGCCTATGCCGTGGGGGTGCGACGATTTTTGTTGCTCGACTTACATGGCGTTGGCTCCAACGCTGGCGTTCCCACGCTGCCCTTGTGCCGCCTGCTACGCGACGAAATGCCGCGGGTTGAGATTATCTCGGGCGGCGGCGTTCGTTCGTGCGAGGATCTCGTGGCGCTTCAGGCGGCTGGCTGCGATGGAGCGCTGGTCGCCACCTCGCTTCACAATGGCGCGATTTGCCCGGCGGAAGTCCAGCGGCTGTCGGCACAAACGCCGCTGAGGTAGACCACAAAAAGACTGCTACTTCCACTTCGGTTCGCGTTTCTCCAAAAAAGCGGAAATCCCTTCATTCGCGGCTTCAGTCGTTCGGGCCGTCGCGCTGGCGGCGGCGCCGGCGGCAAGCTGCGTTTCGAGTTGACCGGCAATGGTTTCGTACAGCAAGCGTCGGGTCAGTTGCAATGCTTCCGGCGCACCCCTGGCGCACTGGTTCGCGACCTCGACCGAGCGTGCCCAATTTTTGTCTTCCGCAACGATTTCGTGATAGACGCCAATCCGGTGCGCCTCAGCCGCTTCGATTGTTTCCGAGTTCAAGAGCAGGCGCGCGGCCTGCCCTCCTCCGACCCGAAAGGCAAGCAAGGGAGCGACAATTCCCGCCACGATTCCGCGCCGCGGTTCCGGAAGACCGAAGTTTGCCGTCGGCGACGCGATAACCAGATCGCAACCAAGGACCAGACCCGCACCGCCGCCGACGGCGGGCCCGGCAACGGCCGCAATGAGTGGCTTGGGGAATTGGAGCAAGTCTGTGATTAACTCGAGAAACTGGCGCGAGTCTTCTCCCCACTGACGATGCGAGTCGTTCTCCTGTTGGCTGGCGTGAATTTCGCTCAAATCCATCCCGGCGCAAAATGTGGTACCCGCGCCAGTGAGGATTACCGCGCGCACCCGACGTTCCAGATACAAATCGCCCAACGCCTGCGTCAGATCGGCGAGCATATTCCGGCTAATTGCGTTGCGTTTTTCCGGTCGATTGATAACGATCGTTCCGCACGCACCGTGGACTTGGACTTTGACGAAAGACATGCGGGGAACCTGGTCTCGCATTCGCAAAACTGACAGCGCCCGGGTAACTTTCTGGAAACTAGTCCGGGCCGGGCAGATAGCATCTCGAACCATCGTATCGCCAGATGTCGTTCGGCTCCAGGGGCAGCCAGAACTTGAGCTTGGGCCTGGCCGCTACTGATTCGTCAAAGCCTCCGATACATCGGCCAAGGCGCGAATGGCCATCTCCGCGCACGCCGGCACAGTCAACCGAGCGGTGTTGAAGATCAGGTCGTAGAAGTGGGAGTATTCCGGGTCTTTGTGGAAATGCGCGCGGATCCAATGCTGCCGTGCGCCGTCCATTTCTTCGATATGACGCTTTACCTCGTCGGCCGGAAACCCTTCTTCGCGGACGATCCGAGCCACGCGAGCTTCCAACGGCGCCACGCATTGAATGTTCAGCGTTGTCTCGCGCGGCAGTACGAAGCACGCGCCACGCCCCACAATAATGCAATTCCCGTGATACGCGAGCGACAATAGCACCCTCGGCAGATGCTCGTTGTATTGTTCGGCAACGGTCACCTTTCCCGTTACACCCTCCCAGGCGTTGGAGAACCAGTTCGGGTCGCACTCGTCCACACGGCGAAAGATGGCGGCGCGAGTTTCCGTTTCGTCGGAAATTCGATCGAGAATGTTCCGATCGTACACCGGCCAATGCAGGCGCTTGGCCAGTTCGCGCGCCAGCGAACTGCCTTGGGCGCCGTACTCTCGGCTGATGGCGATTGTGATGCGCGGTTTCGCCGCTTTCTGGCCCTTGCCATCCGGCCCGCCAAGACGAACGGTGTTCCAATGCTCGCGCGATCGTAACACGGCCTGTTGCATTGCTTCGTTCGATATTTTTTTGGACATCATGGCCGCACCTCCGGCAGGCTCGGAGCGGCTCTCGCCGCACGACTTGGCTGCAAAGTGGACAAACGAATTTCGTTTGCTCCCTGGTAGAATTATTGGGCAATTGTCGTGCCGGTCCAGGTGGGAAAAATTTGAGTTTTTCCAAAAAACGTCCAAACCATTTCCGGCCATCTTCGTACAACTGGTGCATGGAAGCGCCGGCAGCCCGCCGCGCGGGAGAGCATCCAGCCGCCGTCGATGGAATTCGCTTGGGAAATGGTGGCAGCGCTCGCGGGCCGTATGATCGGATGCTGACCCTGAAACGGAAGGGGGCGCAGCCATGTCTCGAAAAGAATCGCTACAGAAAATTACCAAAACTCTACTTAAGCGTCGGTCCGCGCTACGCAGCGCATTGGACGGGGATCTGAGCCTGTTAAAGGAGCAGGCGGGCGGAGACGAGGTCGATTGGGCAATCGACGCCATGCAAGACGACCTGAACTCGCAATTGGCCGAGGTCGAAAGTCGGGAACTCAAGAGCATCGATGCCGCCTTGACGCGTGTCGTCGAAGGTCGCTTTGGGCGATGCGGCGGTTGCGATCGGCCCATCCCACTCGACCGATTGCGGGCGATTCCGCACGCCGCCTATTGTATCGCCTGCCAACGCGAGGCGGAACGCAATCCGGTCGAGTCGGACGAGTCCGCCTCGTGGGCCAACTTGCCGGCGGTCGAGTTGAGCGGCCGGCCGTTGCGGTTCGAAGATCTCGAAATCGAGTCCTTCTGAAACCGACGACGGCAGCGCTGATTGCCGAGTTGGAACGTGCGTTTTATGATCTCTCATATGTGATCGACCACGCCCGTTCCTGTCGAGGAGATCCAGCCCTTGTTGCTTTCGCGCATCGCCTGGTTGTTGCCGAGCATGTTCGTATCCGCAGTCGTGGCGGCCCAGTCGCCGACGGAATTGGGGAAAAACCATGCGTCGGTACGCGCGGCCTTCTCGCCGGCGATTGTGGCGGCGAATAAGAGCATCGCCCGGGTTTTCTGGGGCGATCGCTCCGAAGATGTTGCCTTGGCGACCATCGTTGCGCCGGACGGCTACCTGCTGACCAAGGCGAGCGAGTTGCAAGGCGAAGTCGAGTGCCAGTTGCCCGGCGGACGTCGCCTTCCCGCGCAAATCGTGGCCCGAGACCGGGGCCACGATTTAGCGCTGTTGAAGGTTGCGGCAATCGGTTTGGAGCCCATTCAATGGAGCGAAACGCAGGCCCTGGAACCGGGAACGCTGGTCGCCGTGGCCGGTCGCGGCGAAGCTCCGTTGTCTCTCGGTGTCGTCGGCGGTGTAGCTCGCCGAGTGCCTCCGACGCAAGGCGTGCTCGGCATTGTCGTGCGGCAGTCGGAAGCCGGGCCGCGCATCACTCAAGTAATGCCCGGGAGTCGGGCCGAAACCTCGGGTTTGATCGCCGGCGACGTGGTGACACACGTGGGCCAGCGCCGTGTACAGCTTTGTCGCGAATTGGTCGGATTTGTGAAACAGTTTGAACCCGGGCAGAGTTTGCAGCTTACAATCGAGCGCGATGGCCGCGAGCAAGTCATTACGACCGGCCTGGACGAGTCGAACGTTGCTCAGGAAAAGTCGGGCTTGCAGCGCGACATTCCGTCGGCAGTTCGTGTGCCGTTGAGCAACCGGCGCGGCGGCTTTGCTCAGGTATTTCCGCACGATGCATTTCTGCGTCCCAACGACTGCGGCGGGCCGCTGGTCGATTTGGAAGGCAAGGCGGTCGGCATCAACATCGCTCGCGCCGATCGAGCCACCAGCTATGCAATCCCCGCGAATCTTGTGCGATTGGTCATCAGCCGGCTGCGCGCGCAGGAGTGACGCACTGTTTTGTGCTTGAGAATTGGTGCGGATCGCTTAGGATAGGCCAGCTATGACACCGTTGGCCATTCTCTTTATCTACTGCAGCTTGATTGTCTTGGGCTCGCTTGTGGGCGGTTGGATTCCGTCGCAATTGCGCGTGACCCACTTGCGCATGCAGTTGGCCATTAGTTTTGTGGGCGGCCTGATGATTGGCGTGGCCGCGCTGCAGATGCTACCACATGCCGTAATCGAAACCGGCAATGTGCATCGCGTCGCCTGGTGGTTTCTGATGGGTGTGCTGCTGATGTTCGGCATGTTGCGGATGTTTCATTTTCACGAGCACGGCATTGCCGAGCAGTCGCATGGTGGACCGGCCTGTGAACATGATCACGATCACAGCCATCCGCATGCGCACGAGCACCCCTCGGCCCATCGGCTGAGTTGGACGGCCGTGGCGGTCGGACTTTCGCTGCATACGCTGCTCGATGGTTTGGCGTTGGCGGCGAGTGTGTTGGCCGATGTGCAGCGCGACGCGTCGACGCCGCTATTGGGTTTGGGTGCTTTCTTGGCCATCTTGCTGCACAAGCCACTCGATGCGTTATCAATCACTACGTTGATGGAGGCGGGCCGCTGGCCTGCCCATTGGCAACAAGTCGTCAACGCGGCGTTTGCTTCGATGTGCCCTTTAGGCGCCGCCATGTTCTTTGTCGGTTGGCGCCTCATCGGCATGGAGCATCATGCTGTGGTCGGTTGTGCGTTGGGGTTGTCGGCTGGGATTTTTGTGTGCATCGCGCTCAGTGATTTACTGCCGGAAGTGCAGTTTCACAGCCATCATCGCATCCCGCTCACACTGGTTTTGCTGGCCGGTGTCGCCGTTGCCTACGCCATCGTCTGCCTCGAACCGCCACACGTGCATGCGAACCCATCGGTAACCACAGACGCCGTGGCAGGTTTCTGATATGCCGGATCCTCGCTACCTTCGAACGAGTTGGCTACCAACCCTGGGCTGCGCCGGAATGTTGTTGGCGCTTGTGCTCATGTGCGTGTTCCCGATTTTTCTCGTCGATGTCATGACCACGGCGCTCGAGCGGCTCCACATCTCTTCGGCCGGCGCTGCGTGGGCGGTTGTTGGGATTTTC
>JAGQOS010000300.1 GCA_020427265.1 Planctomycetales bacterium | reverse complement strand
AACACCGGCCGAAATGGCTGCCAGCTATTTGCGTTTGCAGGAAGAACAGTTGCGTCAATTAACCGATTCACAGTTGGCGCTCGATGAGCTCATCACTAGCGAAAGAGGGGCGATCCAAGCGGCCGAGGAAAGCGAACGAACAGCTCAAAACATGCTTTCGGAAATCGAGCGCACGAAGGCGCTCTATGAGAATCTCGTCGACCGATCGCGCGAGGCTGATCTTGCCAGCGACATGCTGGGTTACGATACGAACGTGATTGCACCTCCGTTGAGCGGGAAGAAAATTGCGCCCGATCCTCGCATCGTGCTGCCTGTGGCGGCGTTTTTCGGCGCTCAGCTCGGTGTGGTAATTGCCTTCCTGCGCGAGGTCTCCGACAAGCGATTTCGTGACTCGCAAGAGATTCGCCGCGGACTCGGTGTCCCCATCATCGGCTATGTTCCGCTTTCTCCTGCATTCAACCGCGAGACCCGCAGGCGAATCAAGAAGGAACACGCCTTCGATTCGTCATTGTGCGTGCACTACCTTCCCAACTCGACTCAGGCTGAAGCCTATCGAGGCGTGCGCGCGGCCATCTCCTTTAATGGCGACGGTGACAGCACCCGCCTAATTCAGGTAACCAGCGCGAGCACGGGAAGCGGAAAGTCATGTGTCGCCGCGAATCTGGCGGTCACCTTTGCCAAGGCTGGCAAACACGTCCTTTTGGTCGATGCGAATTTTCGCCACCCGGATCTGCACCGCATCTTTTGTGTGTCGAACGAAGACGGCCTGGCGCAAATGCTGTCGATGGGCGTGTCTTCGGCGGATGCTGTCAAACCGACCGGTATCGAGCGACTTTCGATCTTACCGGCCGGGCGGTCAGCGGAACTTGCTCAGGATTTGATAGGCACGCGAACGTTCATGCATGTGCTTCACGAATTGCAGGGGCAGTTCGATGTGGTCTTGCTGGATACACCAGCCCTGCTTTCAGCAACCGACTCGTTGCTCATCGCGCGGGAAGCCGAGGGGGTCATCCTTACGATTCGCGTGGCCAAAGAAGATCGCCTTTCGGCGAAGCGCGCCATCGACCTGCTCGACACCGTGGGCGCGAATTTACTGGGAGTCGTAGTCGACGCGCGTGACGATAGCCGCAATTATGCGCGCTATGGGAGTACGCCGTACCTGATTGAATCGCCCCGCCGCGAGGCGTCGTGCAGCCAGGCCTAGCTGGGCAACGGCGTAGATGAGCAACGAGGAGAACAAGAGATGATCAGCACAGTAGCCGCCCTCAGGAGCCTTCGCCCCCAGCCAAAACGGGAGACGAGTGAATCGCCGGCCGTACGGCGCGATGCGGGCTGTGTACTTTCGCTGATTCGAGATCTGTGTCAGGAGCTCGATGCGGCGGAGGTTTCTTATTGCCATTGGAAGAGCAACGATGCGCTCGACCGGTCCGCCAACGGCGAGAACGACGTGGACGTGTTGGTCGCGCGCCACGACGCCGCGCGTTTTATGGAGGTCTTGGCTCGGCTTGGCTTTCATGAAGTGCAAGCGGTCACGTCGCGACGCATTCCGGGAATTCTGGATTTTTATGGTTGTGATCGAGCCAGCGGAATCCTGGTTCATGTGCACGCCCATTTCCAATTGGTCGTCGGGCACGATGCTACGAAGAACTACCACTTGGCCGTCGAAAACGCCTATCTACATTCGTGCCACCACGAAGGGCTCTTTCCAACGCCGGCCGCTGAATTCGAATGGATTGTGTTCATCGTGCGGATGATTCTCAAACATTGCACATGGGACGTCCTCTACCTGTTAAGGCAAGGGACGCTCAAACCTGCAGAACGCCGTGAGCTGGAATTCTTGGAGCAGCGCACGGATGCTGCGAAAGTAAAGCGCGTTCTGCAAGACCACTTCCCGCGTTTGTCGTTGGCCCTGCTCGACTATTGTGTCGAGGCGCTTCACCCTGGATCGCCCCTTTCGTTGCGTAGGCGGGCAGGGAAAGAGCTCATGTTGGCTCTCAAACCGTATACGCGCAGAACGCGCGGATATGATCTGCGGAAGAAGATCTACGAGAGAACTTGGGCGCGAGTCGCTAATCGGCTCTGGCCATTGCGGTTGAAAAAACGCCTCGCCCGCGGCGGCGCCATGGTGGCGATCATTGGAGGCGACGGAGCTGGGAAGTCGACTGTTATCGAGTCGCTCGTAAATTGGATCGAAGGTGACGTGGCGACAATTTCGGTCCATCTCGGTCGGCCACGTTGGTCGGCCACAACGTGGGTGGTCCGGGCAACGGTCAAATCCTGTCGGATTGCGACACTTCCGCTCGCAAAACTCGTTCGTTCGCAAACGCCGCCATCGCAGGAGCTAACCATTGGACGCATGATTCAGTTGGTTTGCGTCGCCCGCGACCGTCGCTTGGCCTACATTCGCGCCCGCCGCTTCGCGACGAATGGGGGCATCGCAATCTGCGATCGTTATCCCATTCCGGAACTTAAAGTAATGGACGGACCCGAGATCCGGCAGCGGCTTATCTCGGGCGATGCTGGCCTGCTTCGCAGATTGATGATTGCTTGGGAGGAAAGCTACTACCCGGCGATTCGCCCGCCTGAAGCTCTCGTAGCGCTGCGAGTCGATCCGGAAACCGCCGTCGCCAGACGCTGGGAGGAAGACCCCGAACCCGTGCGAACGCGGAACGCGGCTATCAACGGCCTTACCTTCGACAAATATTACGGTCAGATTGTCGATGCGGAGCGGTCACGAGAAGAAGTCCTTAACGAAGTCAAAGCGATCGTATGGTCCAGACTCTAAATCATCCCCGTCGTCAGCCGAAGGACCGTGCGTCGAGCCGGCCTTCGCATACGGTATGCGAGCTTGTGGGGCCCGCCGGTGCTGGCAAGTCGACGCTTGCGCGATCGCTGTGCGAAAGTACTCCAGTCGAAACGACACTAGGAATAGAATTCTCCCGTGCTGCGGCGCTGCGCGGGTGGGCGAAAACAATGCTGTCGCTCTATTCCACTCAGTTGCGACAATGTCGCGGCTCACGATGGTTGAATCGCGATGAACAAAGGTTCATTTTTTTGCTGGGAGGGTGGCGTCAGCACCTAGAGGACACGAGAAATTCAAACGAGCATTCGCGACTTACGATCATTGATCACGGTCCTGTTTTTCGCCTGACGTATTTGCGTATTTATGGCCCCCGTGTTACGCAGACACGCCGTTTCCAGAAATGGTCGGAGTCGATGCTGTCGGCTTGGTCGGCGCTTCTCGATACGATCATCTATCTCGATGCACCCGACGACGTGCTCGCGGCTCGCGTCTGCCGCCGTACGTCGGATTGCAAGGGGCTGAAAAGTCATTCCTTGTCCGAAGCGCGCGACTGCATTCTCCGTTTTCGGCAAGGGTACGCAGAGACTCTCGATGCCCTGGCGCGACACGGTGGGCCCCGCGTCGTGCGTCTCGATTCGTCGCGATGCTCGCCCGAGTCCATCGCCGCCAGGGTTCGTACCGAGCTCGAGGTGGCTTTATGACTCGTACCGAGGCGCTGGGACTACCGAGGCGTTTTCCGCTACTTTCGCGCATCCTTTCGGATGAGGGATTGACGAAGAAGGCCTATCTGAATGCGTTGGCGGCGGGGTTGGACTATGCCGTACGGATCGTCGTGGCGCTTGTGATCAATCCACTGATCGTTTCAGGAATGGGCGACTTCGTTTTTGGCGCCTGGCGCGTTTTGGGCAGCGTGGTTGGTTATGCATCCGCGGCCGGCGGCCGGCCCACGCAAACCCTCAAGTGGACGATCGCCAATTTGCAGAACTCCACAGCCGACGTAAAGCGGCGAAACGTCGGCAGCGCCGTCATCGTGGCCTTGCTGTTCCTGCCCTTGATGGTGGCCGTGGGCGCCGTCGTAACGATCTACGCGCCTGCGATGCTCGATACACCGTCCGAATTAGTGTTGCCGGTCAGGATCGCCTGTGTTTTGCTCGTGACCAATCTTATTCTTACGAACTTGATCTATATTCCGCAGTCGGTTTTGCAGGGCGAGAATCTCGGCTACAAACGCATGGGGTTGTCGGCAATTCTCTTGGTCGCCGGCGGCGCATCGACAGCAGCGGCCGTCTATCTGCGCTGGGGCATCGTCGGCCTTAGTGTTGCGAATCTGTTGGTTACCGTGTTGACAGGCGGACTGTTCCTGGTTGTTGTCCGAAGCTACGTGCCATGGTTTGGCGTGGCTCGACCGTACTTGTGCGAGGTGCGTAAATTTTTGGATCTCAGCGTGTGGTTTTTGCTTTGGCGTTTCATCATTCGCGCCATGCTCACGGGCGACCTGGTGGTGCTTGGCTTTGCATGTTCGGCGGAAATGGTCACGACCTACAGCCTGACCAAGTATGGTTGTGAAACGATGATCAGTCTGGCGGCAATCCTGGTCGCCGCAATCGCACCAGGTTTGGGGGGCATCATCGGCGCTGGTGACTTTTTGCGGGCGCGCCGCATTCGAACCGAAATCATGCTGCTCACTTGGTTGCTTGTGATGGTTATGGGGACACCGTTTCTGGCGTGGAATGGCTTGTTCGTTCGCTTATGGGTAGGCGAATCCCACTATTCGGGCGACGCATCGACGCTGCTGATCACGATCATGATGCTGCAACTGATCTTGGTTCGCAATGACGCCAACATTATCGACTTGACCCTCAATCTACGCGGCAAAGTGCTGTTGGGCGGTGCTTCATGTATCGCCTGCTTCGCCGTTTCTTGGTGGCTGGTTCGCTACCACCAGTGGAATGTCGCAGGAATCTGCGTTGGATTCATTGTAGGCCGCATTCTTCTGACAGTTGGCTACCCGCTGCTTATCGGCAAGCATTTAAGCATTCCCCTGTTGGAGCAATTGCGGGGCGCTGCCCGGCCGGCGTTGGCGACGGCTATCCTGTTCAGTTTTGGGATAGCGCTCCGCTTTGTGTTTGCATCAGAAACGGGTGGTTGGCTGCCTGTCGATGGGTGGTTGGCGTTGGCCTTAGGAGCGGCGGTGACATGCGCGGCAAGTGGCGCCGTAGCGTTCTATCTGGGGTTGAACGCCGTGCAACGCCGCACGATCGCCGGCCGACTGGTTAGCGTACTGAAGAAACAGGCTTCGAACACGGGGAAAGCATGATCGCTTGCAAGGAGAAAATTGCAGTATTCCTGTCTTCTATGCAGGGCGGAGGTGCGCAGCGCGCGATGCTCAAGGTCGCGAACGGAATCGCCGAAGAGGGCCACCCGGTCGATCTCGTGCTATCGCGAGCTTGGGGGCCGTTCCTCGACGAAGTGCCGGATCATATCCGCATCATCGACCTTGGCTCGCGCCGCGTACTCGCGGCTGTACCACGGCTCGCCCGTTACTTGCGCGAAGAGCGTCCCGCCGCCATGGTTTCGGCGCTCGACTACGTCAACCTGGTGGCCGTGTGGGCTCGTCGTCTGGCGAAAGTGTCTACGCGTCTTGTGTTGAGCGAACACAATACACCGACCGCATACTACGGATCGTCGGCGCGTCGCGTGAGACATCGCATCGTGCCCGGACTGGCCCGGCGTTTTTACCCCTGGGCCGATGACATTATCGCCGTGTCGCACGGCGTTGCTGCAGACATGCAGCGATACTTTCGTCTTCCGGATGGCTCCGTTCGGGTAGTCTATAACCCAACTATCACCGATGACTTTCTGCGCATGGCGGCGGCGCCGCTTGAGCACACTTGGTTTGCACCAGGCGAGCCTCACGTCATTTTGAGCGTCGGGCGACTGGCGTCGCAGAAGGACTTCGCCACATTGGTCCGGGCGTTCGCCGCGTTGCGAGAACGGCGCGAAGCCCGCTTGCTGATTCTCGGCGAGGGCCCTGAACGCCGCAGCCTGGAGACGCTCATCGAGTCACTCGGGCTGGCGGACGACGTGCGTTTGCCGGGCTTTATTGGCAATCCCTTCCCGTTCATGCGCCGCGCTCGCGTGTTCGCAATGTCGTCGCGCTACGAAGGTTTGCCCTGTGTGCTTGCCGAGGCGTTGGCCTGTGGGGCACGGATTGTCGCGACCGATTGTCCGAGTGGTCCGCGCGAAATGCTGGGCGACGGTCGCTACGGGCGACTCGCGCCGGTTGGCGACGTGCAGGCATTGGCCGAGGCGTTGGAAGGTTCGCTCGAAGAGGACGGCCCACCGCCCGTCGAAAGCTACGAACCGTACGAACAGAAGGTGGTTGTTCGTCAATACCTGGATACTTTGTTGCGTTGAGTTATCGTGCAAAAGATTAACTACACCTTGGTGCTTTTGCTGATCTTCGGAATGCCGTGGGAGAACATTTCCACGTTTTCT
>JAGQOS010000002.1 GCA_020427265.1 Planctomycetales bacterium | reverse complement strand
CTGAGTCCGTAGGGTTTGCGCCCGAGGAGAGACTCGATGCCCAGTTCGCGAGCCAATTCCTGCACCCGTTCAGTGATCTTTTCTTTTTTCCATCGATGCACCTTGGGCCCAAAGGCCAGGTGCTGGCGCACGGTCATGGTCGAGAACAGGGTGCCATCCTGGGGAACGAATCCGATGCCCCGCCGACTCGGCGGCATGCGGGTCATGTCGATGCCATCGAGCCGGATGGTGCCTCCGGTGACTTCTTTCAATCCACAGATCGCCTCGAGAATGGTGGTCTTGCCGCAACCGGTGCGTCCCATCAGCACGCCATAACCCCCGGCCGGAATCTCGAACGAGATGCCTTCGAGCCGAAAGTCACCGGCTTTGATGCTGAGGTTTTCGACTTCGATCATGATACGGTTTCAAATGAGCAATCGGTGCTGTTGGCCTTTGTCCCACGCCCGCACCGCCACCAGCACGATGATGGCGATGGTGACCATGAGCAGGGAGACCATCACGGCTCCTTCCAGATTTCCGATACTGATCTCGAGAAACACGGTGCTCGACAGCACTTCGGTGCGTCCTCGGATAGTACTGGCGAAAACCAGAATGGGGCCAAACTCCCCCATCGCCCGGGTCCATGCCAGGGTCCCGGCGGTGGAAATGCCGCGCCATGATTCCGGGATGACCACGGAGAAAAAGGCGCGTCCCCGACTGCAACCGAGAGTGCGCGCCACCTGCTCAGTCCGCGGCGAGATCTGGTCGAAGGTATTCCTCATCGTGCGAACGGCGAAAGCACAGGAAACGGAAAACTGGGCAATGATGACGGCGGGAATCTTGTAGGTGACGCCTGCGTTGGGACCGAAAAATTTGCGGATGATGTCCTCCAAGGAACCGAGGCCGAGAAACTCGGGCGGCATTTTGTTGAACAGGATCAGGAGACTCAGTCCCACCACCAGCGGAGGAAGCACGATGGGAATGTCGAGAATGGCATCGATGAGCGTCTTTCCCCAGAAGCGGTATCGAGACAGGATGTAGCCCGCCGGCACCGCGACCAGCAGCGAGAGAAGCGCCGAGATGGTGCAGGTGATCAGGGTCAGCCAGATGGAATAGCGAATGTGCTCGTTCTTGAGAAGATCGATGAACTCCTGCCCCGAGATATGAGTGCCCGCATACCAGATGTCCGCGAAAAGCATCGCGAGAATAAGGAGCAGATAGAGTCCCCCCAGGGACACCAATGCGGCGAAGAAAAGCAGGTCCGTCCCGCCACTGTGGAAGGCGCGTTTCACGGAGCAGGCGGCGACGGACTGGCACCGGGGGAGGCTGTATCTTTCAACTCCCAGCGGAATCCGTATTTCAGAAACTGCTCCTTTCCGGTGGCGGAGACGCAGGCATCAAGGAATCGGTTGATCAGATGGGCATGCTTCGACTCCCGGGACACGGCAAAAGGCTGGGTGGCGATGGCATTGGGTCGATTGATGTGAATGAGATCGAAATCCTCACCGGTCGAAGAGACGGCCATGGCATTGCTGTAATAGACGATCACAGCATCGAGGGAACCGGCCTTCAATTGATTCACAAGGAAGTCGCCGGTCGGTGAGTCGAGCTTGAGATTTCCGGAATCCACGATGCTCTGGTAGAGGTTTTCGCTCACCAACAGGTGCTTGGTCAAGAAACCCAGCGCTGACTTTTCCGGATGCGCCAATCCCAGACGCATGCCCGGCTTCGTCAGGTCAGCCAGACCGACGATGCCTTTGGGGTTGCCTTTCTCCGCCAGAATGACCATCTCGTTGGCGGTGACGACGGTCGAAGCCTCGAATCGGTCCTGCACCATGTCCATGAACTTCACGTCACAGGAAAAATAGGCATCAGGCGTCTCGCCCGCTTTCATCTGGGCCACCAAAATGCCGCAACCGTTGAAGATTGGGGTGATGGTGACGCCCTCGCGTTCCTCGAATTGCTTGATGGTCTCCTCGATCGCCGGTCTCAACATCGCACCGCTGAAAAGCTGAATCTCCGGGTGTTCCGCCCAAACATCGCCCGAGGAGATCTCGTAGCCATCGGCCTGAAACACGGGCAAGCCCTTGTCTTTCGCCGTGAGATAGCGGCAGAACTTCAAGGCCTCGGTCGGTTGCTCTGATTTCGTCAGCACCCCGATGGTGATGTCTTTTCTTTTGGCATCGAACTCGGGGAGGTTCACGAAATCGATCTCAGGATACTGTTGCGCGACCGCATCCCAGAGAATGGCGACATCGATGGTGCCCAGTTTCAGCGCATTGGCCAATTCGTTGACGGTGGGAAACTGAACCTCGGGTTTGAAGCCTTCCCACAGACCCGCCTCGGAGAGAACCTGTTGAGTAAACTTGCCGACCGACGCCGCGTCCGGGTTGCCGATGCCGAAGCGCAGGTCCTCGCGGTTCACGTCAGCGAGTTGGGACAGTCCCTTCGGATTTCCTTTGGGGACGGCAAATCCGCCTTTCATGTAGGCCACCAGCATGGTCTCGGCGAGGAGTCCCTTTTCCTTCGCCAACTCGGTATAGCTGGAGTCTGCCGCCAGGAAGATATCACCCGGTGCCACTTCCAGGCTGGAAAGCAGGGTGCCAGATCCTGCATACTGGATTTGAACTTCCACGCCATATTCAGCTTGATATTGCTCGGCAATTCTGGTGACCGGCGATTTCATCCCGGCCGCGCAATACATCACCAGCGGGGCTTTCCCACCATCGACAGATTTTTCACCACCACAGGAAGTGAGAGAAGCGATCACAGCAGTGACCAGAAGGGAAAGGAAGAGATTGGGAATTTTCATAAGGAGACGTGTTGGCAAACCGCGCAGTCTGGATTGCGCTGCACCTGAATCTGCTGGAACCGCATGGTAGCGGTATCAAAGTAGATCATTCGATTTAAGGACACTTCACCGAATCCTGCCAGCAGTTTGATGCCCTCCATCGCGCCAATGTTCGCCGCCAACGCGGAGACGGCACCGATCACAGGAAAACGACGTTTCCAATGCTCCGGAATCTCCGGATAGAGACAGGCGAGGCACGGTGTCTGCCCGGGAACGATGGGAAGGATCTGGCCTTCGAGACTGAACATGGCGCAGTCGATCAGTGGCTTGCCCTGGCGGACGCATTCGCGATTCATGAGGAAACGCTCCTCAAAGAGCGGCGCCGCGCCAAAAACGATGTCGGCTTTGGCCACGAGTTCGGCGGCGTTGGCTTCGGTGATGTTTTCGGGAATGACTTCAACTTCGACCTGGGGATTGAACGCCCGCAGGGTCGCCGCCAGCGATTCGGCCCGGGGTTTGCCGACATCATCGTGACGCATCAAGATCTGGCGATTCAGGTCATCCAGTCGCAGGTCGCCGGCATGAGCGATGACGAGTTTTCCAATGCCCGCCGCCGCGAGGGAAAAGGCCAACGGTCCTCCGAGCCCACCCGCCCGAGAGATCAGCGCGGTCGATGATCGCAGTTTTTCCTGCCCCGACTCACCAAAGCCGGGCACATCGAGTTGCCATTCGTAGAGGGAACGATCGAGATCGGTGAGAGGCATGGAGTTCAGGAGTGTGGTTGCGCGTTTTTGCCGCTCCCTCAACCTCCGGCGATCGGCGTCATCAACATCACCGATTTCACGCCGTCGAGGGTGAGATCTTCCTTGTCCCCGGAAACCTGGGCTCCATCAAAAATGACCAGCAGCGTGGATCGGACCTGACCGGCGTCGTCAAAGATCAGCTCGCCCCACTTCGAACCATGGCGGGAGGCGAGTTCATCCAGCACCCGACGTAGCGGCACGGCATCATCTGAAAAATCGAGCACGACTTCGGCGACGCCCGCAGCGGCGGCGAGTTGTCCGGTATAGGAAAAATTGACTTGGCCCATCAGGGGCATCATCCGCAGGACCAACCCCACCGGCAAGCGAAACGTATGGCGCAATAAACGCCGAAAAGACGTCCTTTTTTCCATCCTCGCCCTTTTCCCTTTCTCCCATGCGCTCGTCAAGGATGGCGGAAAGCCTGGAAAAATACGCGCGCCGAGATCCCCTGTATGCGGCCCTTCTTTGGTTTCGCTGGCATGATAGACTTCCAAGGGAGATTATTCGGCTTTCTCCCGCGTTTCGTCTCTCGCCATGGCCTTTCTCTCCGACCAGTTTTGCTCTTCTCGTGTCACCGATCTCAGTCGCCGGGCACTCGTGTGGCTGGTAGTTTCGGCGGCCATCACTCTCCTGCCCACTTCTGGTTTAGCCGAAGACGGGATCGCCTTTTTCGAGAACAAGGTGCGGCCCATCCTGGTGGCGCAATGCTACGAGTGTCATTCGGAGGAAGCGGGAAAACAGAAGGGCGGTCTCCTGCTGGATCGACGCGAGGGCTGGCAAACTGGGGGTGATTCGGGGCCAGCCCTGATCCCTGGAGATGTGGATCAAAGCCTCTTTGCACATTCCATCCGCTACCTCGACGAAGATCTGCAAATGCCGCCAAAGAACCGGCTCGCGACCGAGGAGATCGAGATTCTGGAGCGCTGGATTGCGATGGGAGCGCCGGACCCGCGTGACGAAGCCCTAACTGGGAATGTTCGCAAAGAACCGATCGATTTTGCCAAAGCTCGACAGAATTGGGCGTTTCGCCCTCACACTCGCCCGACAATTCCGAAGGTGGAAGACGCCGCCGATGCCAACTGGGGGCGTGATGAGATCGACGACTTTATTCTTGCCGAACTGAAGAGTCGAAACCTTTCCCCGGTTCCCGACGCCACACCGGGGCCGCTATTGCGTCGCCTTTTCTACGACCTGACCGGGCTGCCGCCGACGCCAGAAGAGGTGGCGGCCTTTGAAAAAGACCCTTCACCGAAGGCACTTGCGGCCGTGGTCGACGATCTGCTGAACCGTCCCGCCTTTGGCGAAAAATGGGGACGTCATTGGCTCGATGTCGCCCGCTACGCCGATTCCAACGGTGGCGATCGCAACTACACCTTTTTCCAGGCATGGAGGTATCGGAACTACGTCATCGATTCCTTCAATCGCGATCGTTCCTTTTATGATTTCGTGCAGCAACAACTCGCTGGCGATCTGATGCTCGCCGAGTCGGACGAGCAACGTCACGATCAACTGGTGGCCTCGACCTTTCTGGCCATGGGGCCGAAAATGCTGACGGAACGGGACAAGGAAAAGCTGCGTCTCGACACTGCCGACGAACAGGTGGACACCGTAGGCCGCGCGTTTCTCGGGCTGACGATGGGTTGCGCCCGTTGTCACGATCACAAGTTCGATCCGATCTCGCAGCGCGACTATTATTCGATGCAAGCATTCGTCGCCGGTGTCGAGTATGCGGATCGTGAGATGCTATCGCCCGACTCGGAAATGCGACGGCTCGAAGCGAAACAGGTCGAGGACCGCCTTGCCGAAATTGACCGCGACATGTCGCGATATGTCCCACTGGCTCGTGTCGGCCAACCGAGCCGAGCACCGATTGACGCGCGCGACAATGTGGAAAACTTCGATCCGCTCGTCGCCAAGTTTGTCCGCTTCACGATTCACGATGCGAACCTGCACCCAACCCTCGGATTGATCGAACCGTGTGTCGACGAGTTTGAGATTTTCTCGAATGAGTCACCACCACGAAATGTGGCTCTTGCGGCAGCGGGTGCGAAGGTCACAGCTTCGGGTAGTCGAACTTCGGCAAGTCATCGCTTGGAGCACGTAAACGACGGGCAGTACGGCAATGGTCGAAGCTGGATGGCGGATGAGGCAGGTCGAGGGTGGCTGCTCTTCGAACTGCCCGAGGCGGTCGAAATCGATTCGATCGTCTGGAGTCGCGATCGGACGGGTGGTTACTCGGATCGGCTAGCGACCGCATATTCGATTGAAGCTGGTCCGGCTCTGGACTCGATGTCGACGCTCGTGTCCGTGCTCCCACCGCGACCGTCGGTGAATGCGCGCGAGAACGTCGACCGTTTCCAACCAATACTTGCCCAAAAGCTGCGATTGACGATCCATGCAACCAATTCGCTCGAGCCGTGCCTTGACGAACTCGAAGTGTTCGATTTGTCGGGCCGTAACGTCGCGCTGGCCGACGAGGGTGCGATTGCTTCCTCGTCAGGAGATACAACGGTTGCCGATCGGCACGAGTTGCGATTCGTAAACGATGGTCGCTATGGCAATTCTCGAAGTTGGATGTCGGGCCAGGCGGGCAAGGGATCGGTCACGTTGGAGTTTCCAAACGCTGTGACGATCGAGCGCGTCGTTTGGGGACGCGATCGCGAAGGCAAGTTTGCCGACCGCTTAACTACTGATTACACGATTGAGGTTGCCGATCCCGCCGGCGTTTGGAGAACGGTTGCCGATGCGAGTGATCGCGCTCCATTTAACGCCGACCAAAAATCGCCGTCGCGATTTACAACCGTAGGGCTGTTACCCGACGAGGTCCTGGCTGCGGAGAGATTGTTGCAGGAAAGAGAGGATCTCAAAGCCAAGTTGTCCGAGTTGACCAGATCGCTATTGGTTTTTGCCGGCAGATTTCGCCCTCCCGATGAAATTCATTTACTGCGCCGGGGCGATCCAGAGCAGCCACAAGAGCAAGTCTCGCCCGCTGTACCCGCCCTGTTCGGCGATTTGGATTTGGCCTCCGGCGCGCCGGAGGCTCAACGACGCGTGGCCTTGGCCCAATGGATCGCCAACGCCGACAATCCGCTCACGGCCCGAGTCATGGTGAATCGCATCTGGCAAGGACATTTCGGCATCGGGCTCGTTTCGACGTCGAATGATTTTGGCAACAACGGCGGCAGCCCCTCGCATCCTGAATTACTCGATTGGCTCGCGGAGGAGTTGGTTCGTTCGGGTTGGTCGATCAAGCATATGCATCGGTTGATTGTCCTCTCGTCCGTATATCGCCAATCGACTCACCACAATGCCGAAGCCGCTCAGCGCGACGCCGACGTAAGATTACTTTGGCGCTATCCAACCCGACGACTCGAGGGAGAATCCATTCGCGACTCGATCCTCGCCGTGAGCGGACAACTCAATACTTCGATGTACGGTCGTGGTTTTGATTTGTTTGACAAGCGCGGCGGACTCACCGGCTTCGAGCCCTTGGAGTCGTTTCAAGACGAAGGCCTGCGCCGCATGATCTATGCGCATAAGGTGCGCCGCGAGCGCGACGCGGTCTTTGGCGCGTTCGACTGTCCCGATGCCGGGCAGAGCACGCCACGGCGACGCGAGTCGACGACGCCGATTCAGGCGCTGAACCTGTTGAATAGCCGATTCGTGCTGGATCAGTCGCAGGCATTCGCCGAACGAGTGCGTCGCATGGCGGCCGGTGATTTGGAAAAGCAAATTTGTGCCGCGTATCAACTCGCTTTGAGTCGCGATGCCAGCGCAGAGGAAATTGCAGCCGCCATGCCGGTCGTGCGTGCGCATGGCCTGCCAACCTTATGCCGTGCGCTACTCAATAGCAATGAGTTTCTTTTTATCCCTTAAAAGGCCTGGCTATGCAATTCGATCCATGCCCCAATCATGCAGCCACGCGACGTTGGTGGGATCGGCGTCAATTTCTGAATAACAGCGCAACGGCCCTTGGTTCGATGGCATTGGCCAGCCTTCTGAATCGCGACGGCTTGCTCGCCGCGGGCTCGCCGCAAATCGACCCGGCCCAGCCGTACGCACCGCGCGCGGGGCATTTCGCGGCCAAGGCGAAGAATGTGATCGTCATTTTCTGCGCCGGCGCGGTTAGTCAGTTGGAAACATGGGACTTCAAACCCGAATTGATCCGCCAAGACGACAAGCCGTTGAGCAACGGGCCGGCCGTCACGTTTCAGGGGCCGGCGGGAAATTTGGCGCGACCTCAGTACGCGTTTCGACCTCGCGGTGAGACCGGCAAGATGGTCTCCGACATGCTTCCGCACCTAGCCGAATTGACCGACGATCTGGCCTTCATTCATTCACTGACAAGCAAAAGCAACACCCATGGCCCAGCCGAGAATTTTCTCTCGACCGGGTCCGTGCTCGACGGCTTTCCTAGTCTCGGCTCCTGGGTCACCTACGCCCTTGGGAGTGAGAATCAGGACTTGCCGTCGTATGTTGCGATCCCTGACCCACGCGGCGTGCCACAGAACGGTTCGAACAACTGGGGGCCGGGCTTTCTGCCCGCTGCGTTTCAGGGCACTACGTTCAGTGCGTCGTCACCCGTACGGCATCTGGCGGCGCCCAGTATCTCCGAGCAGGCGGATGTCGCGGCAAGAATGCTGTTGCGAGAGATGAATCAGCGGCACTTGGCGGAACATTCGGGTGATGGGAAATTGGCCGCACGTATCGCCAGCTATGAACTTGCAGCGCGCATGCAATTGAGTGTTCCCGAAGTAACGAACCTTGGCGCCGAACCCGAGCACATTCTCAAGCTTTACGGCGCGGATGATACGTCCAACCCGAACAAAGCGGCCTTTGCTCGCAATTGCATCCTGGCTCGGCGACTCATCGAGAAGGGTGTGCGGTTTGTCCAACTTTTCAATGGGGCTTACGCGAGCGGCGGCGAGTTAAACTGGGATGGTCATAACAAACTTAAATCGCAGTACGACAAGCATGCTGAAATTCTCGACCAGCCTGCCGCCGCATTGATTTGCGATCTAAAGCAACGCGGCCTGCTCAATGACACGCTTGTCGTTTGGTGCACCGAGTTTGGTCGAATGCCAATGTTCCAAAAAGGAGCCCAAGGACGCGACCATAATCCCGATGGCTTTACTTGTTGGTTGACCGGCGCTGGTGTGAAACCTGGCGTTAGCCATGGCGCGACTGACGAGTTGGGTTTGAAGGCTGTGGAAGATGTTCATCCGTTGTATGATTTCAATGCCACGATCCTGCACTTGCTCGGGCTCGATCACGAGCAGCTCACCTTCCGGCATAACGGCATCGAACGACGACTGACAAACGTCGAGGGGCATGTCATTCACGAGATTTTGGCGTAGGCGCTAGCGTCTTGTCGCGTTCGTATTAGTGCGTTTCACGCAAACACGTGCTGCACAAAGCGGCGCAGCAGGGCTTCCGTCTCGGGTGTGTCGCGGCAATGCTGCGAAAACTCGGCGACCGTCTTCCCGGCAATTTTCTGTACGTAGGTCGGATAGGCTCCCAGGCGGCCGAGTAGGTCGTCGCGATTCAATTCCGGGTGGAATTGGGTGGCGTAGATCGGTTTGCCTTCAATGCGATATGCCTGTTGGGCTACCTTGTCGCTCGACGCTAACAGCACGGCAGTAGCAGGAAGTTCAACGACGCGATCTTCGTGACCAGCCTGAGCCTGAAACACCGTGCCAAGCGGACCGAAGATCGGGTCGGCATGGCCGGCATCCGTCAGTCGCAGTTCGATCGTGCCGAGTTCGGCGGCAGCGGGATCGTGAATAACTCGGCCGCCGAGTGCGCGAGCCAATGCCTGAAACCCCCAGCACGAGGCGAACGTGGGCTTCTGCAACTCGTGCAACTCGCGCAGCGAATCGAGCGCCCGTTCGAGCCATGCGCCTTCTCCCGCTGCGGAATAGTCTCCACTGCCGCCAATCACAACCATGTCGCACGCCGACAGCTCTTGGCGATCGAGCGAATTTGTGAGCAAGTCGAACGTTACGATCTGCGCCAGGTTGCAATGCAATGCGCGCGAAAAACTGCGCACTTCCTGCTGGCGCATCCGGTCCTCCGGATTGCGGATTTGCAACAGCATGAATTTCCGCGGCGCCCCCATCGGCTACTCCGTTGCCGCACGGATGCCAAGTTCCGCGGCGCGCAAAATCTGTTCGAGTTCATCGAGCGACACCGACAACGGTGGCATGACCACGATCACGTCGCCGAGCGGTCGCAGCCAAACGCCGTGCTCCATGGCATGCCGACACGCGATCGCTCCGCGTCTTTCCTGCCAGGCAAAGGGAAGCTTGAGCGCTTTGTCGGCGACAAGCTCGATCCCGGCCATCAGCCCCTTCTGGCGGACATCGCCAACATGCGGAAGTCCAGCGATGCGCTCGAGATGTTCCGCCATACAGCCGACCTTTTCCGGCAAACGTGCGAGGGTTTGTTCCTCTTCAAACACGTCGAACGTAGCCAGCGCCGCTGCGGCCGCCAGTGGATTTCCTCCAAACGTATGACCATGGAAGAACGTTCGCATCTCGTCGTAACGGCCGAGAAAGGCTTCAAAGACGTGCGTTGCGGCCACAGTTGCCGACATGGGCAGATAGCCACCAGTCAATCCCTTACCCAAACAGAGAAAGTCGGGCGAGACCGACTCTTGTTCGCAGGCGAACAGGGTTCCCGTACGGCCAAAGCCCACCGCGACTTCGTCGGCAATGAGCAAAACATCGTACTTCCGCGTCAAATTCCGGAGCCCGGCCAGATAGCCGGACGGCTGAACCAAAATTCCCGCAGCTCCTTGCACCAGCGGTTCGACAACCAGTGCAGCGAGTTCGTCATGGTGTTCCGCCAGCAAGGCTTCGGCTTGACTTAGATAGAACTCCGTTGCCGTCGCGGTGTCGACACCATCGGGCAGGCGATACAAGTCGGGCGCCGGCACACGAACTACTTCGAAGAGTAGCGGCTCGAACATTTCGTGAAAACGCGCGACACCGCCAACGCTTACGCTGCCAATGGTATCGCCGTGATAGGCGCTAGCGAGCGCCGCGTATTTTGTCTTTTGCGGCTGCGGTTCCGAGCATTGCCGCCAATACTGAAACGCCATTTTCAACGCCACTTCGACACTCGCCGCGCCATCGCTAGCGAAGAACACGTGCTCTAGCCCTGCCGGCGAAAGATCGGCGAGCCGCTTCGCGAGTTCAATAGCCGTGTCGTTAGAAGCGCCAAGCGATGTGCAATGTGCGATGCGATCGAGTTGAGCGCGGATTGCGGCGTCGATCTTCGGATGGCGATGGCCGTGGACATTGCACCAAAGACTGGCGACACCATCGATGAATTCGCGTCCTTCGATGTCGACCAGCCGGCAACCGTGCGCCTCGCGAATGATGAGCGGTTCGTATTCCGCCATCTGGGTAAAGGCATGCCAATAATGGCGACAATCCCAGCCGGTCAATTCATGATTCGAGGGAGCGGGCATGGTTGCGAGGTCGTTCGGGGGTGGGCGTGAAAGCTCATTGCAAACTGTTCAGCGCAACTTTGCAATGCCCGATACGAGAATCGCGACGAGCGACTACCAGCGTACGACAACTTTCTCGCCGATCCGCACGCCCAGCATGATCTTGGCGCTATCGTTCACAATGGCAATTTCCAAATTGCCGCTGGAGCCAAACAGCGCGATGAGCGTCATCTCAGGCTGATCGGAATACGTCGTGTAGATGCCAAGCGTTTCGTGATCATCGCAACGGATCGTTACCGATTCATCGCGCGGAGCGTCGGCCAAGGCCTCGGCCGTGATGTTAGTTACCAGATTGCCAAACGAGTCGATGGAGACGATTTCGCCTTCTACTTTTCCGGGCAAGATGCGGGCCTCCGGCAACTTGATCCGGACCAATCGATCGCGGCGTGGTCCCAACGCCGTTGGCTCTAGCCCAAGGCTGAGCCGTGCAGCCACCGGCGCCATGATGTCTCGGCCGTGAAACGTAGCCGAGACGTCGGGCAACCAGTACTGACCGTCTGCTAGCTCGACTATTGTAGATGGTTCCTCTCGATGGGCCAACCCGGTTAAGCACCCATTGTCGGGGGATACGAACTGCTGCGATCCGAACCGCGTATAAACGATCTTGCGGTCGCTTCCCACACCAGGATCGACGACGACGATGTGGATGGTATCCGCAGGAAAATAACGCACCAATTCCGGAAGAGACTGGGCCACGTGCACAACATCTTGCGGGGGGATGCGGTGGGTCAAGTCGATGATCGTCGCTTCGGGGTTGATGGAGAGAATCACCCCTTTCATTTGTGCGAGATACGAGTGCGTGTCGCCGAAGTCGGTGGTAATCGTAATGATCTGGCGGCTCATCCCGTCAGCCTAGCGATAGTCGCTGAGGATTTCCACACGATTCGCCGCAAACGCGCTGGGGCGGCGGCTTGCGGATTGACTCCGTGTTGGCAACCATGGATGCTGTCGGAAGCGCATTGCAGGCTGGCTGCGGCGCGATGTCATTCATCACGGAACTTTCATGCTCATGTCCAATCCGACACGTCTGCAACTTGCCATTCAGAACATCGAAAAGGCGCGGGCCTACACGCGCCAATTACTGGAAGGACTCGACGACGCCGACTGGTTTCGCCAACCGACCGAAGGCGTAACGCACGTTGCCTGGCAGGTCGGTCATTTGGCGATGGCGCAATACGCGCTGTGTTTGGCGCGTCGACGCGGTAGCGAGCCAGGAGATCGAGATCTTATGTCTCGAGAGTTCCGACGTCACTTCGGTAAGGGCTCAATTCCCGATCCGGATCCGGCGAACAATCCATCGCCCGAGGAAATACGCCAGGTGTTCGACGCGGTACATCGGCAGTCGCTTGCGGAGCTAGCCGCCGAGGATGACGCTCGCCTGGCCGAACCCCTGGCGGCGCCACACGAAATGTTCAATACACTCATCGAAGCCCTGGAGTTTTGCGCATTGCACGAAATGCTGCACGCCGGCCAGATCGGGCTTCTGCGTCGTTTGCTAGGTAGTGAACCACTTCGTTAAGGACGCAACAATTGATTTGGAATGCCCTAGCGTTCAAGATAGTTAGGCAATCGAATTAGGCTGTGCAAGCCGCCTTAAACTTTGCTTCAACTTCAATGGTTTCTCGATTCCATTTCCAGGCCAAGGAGTTCCCACCATGACAAGAGGCGCCATTCCCCACGCCATGATTCTATTCCTAGTCGTGCTATTTCCTGCCGTTGCCACAGCGCATGCTCCCTTGAGCAAGGCGATGAAGGAAAGATACGAACTACGTTCCGCGTCTTGCTATACTTGTCACGTAAAGGGCAAAGATGAGAAGACGGGCAAGCCGTTGGGAAAAGAGCACCTAAATCCGTTCGGTGAGGCGCTGCATGCTGTTTTGAAAGACAAGAATCTTACCCAGAAGCTTCAAGACGCTAAAGAGGCTGACGACGAGTCGGAAGACAAAGTGAAGGAAGAAGTCGTTGCCGAATTCCTTAAAGCAATCGAAACCGTTGAGAACGAAAAATCGGCCAACGGAAATACCTGGCTTTCACTAATCAAGAGTGGTGAATTAGACGGCATTAAGCTCAAGGATTGAGATGCGGCGTTAGTCGGGCATCATGGGCGACTCGTAATATATGACGTCGCGCGGCGAGCAACCGATTCTGAGCGGGCGATTTTTGAATGCCCCGTTTGTCCCGCTTGGTCCACTCCTGGAGGTCTGCATACCCACGCCATCGCTACGGGATCACTGTGGGCAGATCGACTCACCGTGCGACGTAATTTGACGAGCCTTTGTTGTCGTAATCAAGTTTTAGCGACGGCTCCGCTTTCCGAGAACGACGCCGAAGCCAAAGCAAGCGACAATCGCCCGCTAAACAGCGTTGTCATGGTGGCCGATGACAATTAGAGCGCGCTTCCGGCAGCCACTGTTCAACGCCCGAAAAATGCAATAGCTCCAGTAATTTCCGGCGCAGATCCGATTGCGTCCGATTCCGTCGAACTCAGGCGAATTAACGACACTCGGCTACGTTAAGTACGCTCGTCGCAAGAGTTGCGTAGCTGACGTGGCAACGGTCGAAAGTCGCACGAAGTGCAATGCTGGCCGTGGCTCGACTTGGCATTGAATACGCAACCGCGACGGATGTCGTTAGTTCATGTTGAATCGCTGATCTACGGCTTGATTCATCCCCGCGACGGGACGTCGGGCACGAAGCGTAACGAGTGCCAATCGCCGATCGAGATCCTGGGCCATTCGGTTTGCGACGATTGCTGCCCGTATTTTAGAACGGCACGTCACGCCTCCCGCGCCGCAGTTTTGGACCGCCGTCAAAACGCGTGAGACCTGGCAAGGGCTGGGCAGAACAACACTCGTTGATGTGCTCTCCCCTGGGGCGGATGAATACCCCCTGGATGGCACGGCGTCGACTGCCCTCCCCAGATTTGCCTGCGTTGCATGTGATTCTCGACAAACTGAAGGCCATGCTCGTCAGCCCTCTGCACGAAATCTATGTCTACCAACGTGCGACACGCCCAATCTCCACTTCTTACCACTTGAAATCGAAGCGACGGTTGCTAATTTGAAAATCCTGCGGGAAGTTTGGCGATAAGGCTATTGCCTCACAATAGTGAAACGGGGTAAGATGGGCGGACATTTTCGGCGGTTGATGCGCGGGAAAAACTGCAGCTAGGTACGCATACACCTCAATGTCCATCCACGTCCAAGAATTCGACCGAATCGAGTCCCAATCGCTTCCCGCGCCTTGGTCTGCGGGGCGCTCTGCGAAACGTTCCGCGTCCCGATTCTCCATTCAAGGTGTGCTCCGGCGACTTGTGCGTCATCGCCTTCTGATCGCATTGATCTTTGTTCTATGGGGGTTGCTAACTTGGGCATGCCTCGTCTTCTGGCCTCGCTCGTATTACTCCGAAGCGAAGCTGCTCCTCCGCGTCGGTCGCGAAAGCATCGGTCTCGATCCGACGGCGACGACGGGCGAAACTTTGCTGATGCAACGGTCGCAAGAGGACGAAGTCAATTCGGCCGTCGAAATCCTCGCGAGCCGTCAGATTGCCGAACGAGTTGTGGATATGCTCGGCGTGGAAACGATTCTCTCCACGTCGACGGAAGGTTCTGAATCGCAAGACGACTCGCAACCCTCGATGATCGATAGTGTGCGCTCGTCGCTTTCGGCGAAACTCAGTTCGTTGCTACTCTGGTCGAGAATCCGTGATCCGCTGAGCGATCGCGAGGAAGCGATCCGCCGCGTCGATCGCAGCCGAGATGTGTCGTCACGGCGGAATTCAACCGTGATCACGGTCGGGGCAAAAGGGAAGTCGCCCGAGTCTGCCCAACAACTGGCCAGGGCGATGACCGCGGCCTTCCTCGATGAATACACAAAAGCCAACGGTTCGCATGGTTCGCTGGCATTTTTCGAGGAGCAAACCACGCTGCTCAACGAGCAGTTAATGGCCAAATCGCGTGAACTGCAGGAATTTAAACAACAACACCGACTCGTATCGGCGGATTCGCGCCGCGAAATCCTCAAGCAACATATCGCGGAAAACGAGAGTGAACTGCTGCGCTTGGCGAATGACATGGAATACTCGCAGGCGAAGATCAACGACCTGGACGGGAAGCTATCCGCCGCCCCAGAACAACTCGTTACCCAACGCGTTGAAACAGGTGACGACGCTTACAACCGGATGCGCGAGCAACTGTACGAGCTCGAAATCCAGGAGCGCGAGCTGGCTTCGACGCATCAACCCACGCATCCGGCGTTGATCGCCGTGCGCGAACAGCGCGAACAAGTGGAAAAAATTCTGGCCAAGCAGGGAAGTGATCGACTCGACACAACGCGAGCGCTCAACCCCAATCGGCTGTCGCTCGACCTGATCGAAAAACAGGAAGACGCGAATCTCACGGCGCTGCGTGCACGCTATCAGGAATTGTTGCGACAACAGGATTCCTTGCGGACACAGGTCAACGAGTTCGCCGAGCAAGAAGTTGAATTGGCGAAGCTGCAGCGCGAAGTCGATCTGCTCACGGCGGCGTTCGTCAAACACTCCGAAAAACGCGAAGAGGCGCGCATCAATGACGCCCTGGAATCGGATCGCATCAGCAACGTAAACATCATCCAGCCGGCGACTTTCGTCGAAAAAGCCGAGAGCCCGTCGAAGGCGGCCATTCTGGCGATCGGCGGTTTCATGGCCGTGGCGACCAGCCTGGGGTTTGCGACGTTTCGTGAGGCGATCGACGGCACGATCCGTACGCCAGAGCAGGCGGAAGCAGAACTCGGTCTGCCGGTTCTCATGTCGCTGCCGCCGAGTCGACGCGTTTGGAACCGTCTGCGACCGGTGGAACGCCGGCGCTACGAGGAGCTCTGCGACGAACTCTTCGAACGCGCAGCATCGGTCGAAAGACCGCGCAGCATCGGTGTGCTGGGCTGCCGTTCCGACGCAGGCGCGAGCACCGTGGCCGCAAATCTCGCAGTCGTGGCCGCAAGCCGTGTCAGCCGGCCGGCGCTGCTTGTGGATACCGACCTCGAGCGCAAGTCGATCTCCAAAATGTTTGGGCTCAACGGCGCGCCCGGGTTGCTGGATATTACGGACGATGGCGAGGACGCTAGCGAAAGCCTGCTCCGCGGACGCGTCGATAATCTTGAGTTCTTGCTCTCTGGCAATGCGACTTCGGAAAGATCGCGCATCGACTCGACGATGCTGGCCACGCGCGTTCATCAATTCGCTGACAAGTACGACACCGTGTTCGTCGACCTGCCTGCAGCCGATTCTTCTGGTCGGGGCGCTATACTCGCGCGGGGAGTCGACGGCGTACTGCTCGTGATCGAGACGGAGCGTACGAGCATCGACGAGGCGCGCCGCGTGTGCGACAGACTTTCGGGCGCCGGAACCTGCATCGTCGGTGTGGTTCTGAACAAGTCGCGCCGTTATCTGCCTCAATGGCTGGATCGGTTAGTGGAAACCGGGAAATAAAGTGACGGAGCATTTTGTAACAATCATGCCAGAACAACTGACATTAACGGAACCTCGACCGCACAGCATGTGTGCGGAACCGATGCCATCGTATCCCGCATTGGACAACGAGGTGCGCGTCGATCGTCGCGCCATATCTCGGCGAGGCGTCACTCAGCCGCCAATTGGTTTTCGTTTTCGGCCTACTCCGCGTTGGAAGCGCACGATGGATGTCGTGCTATCGACCGTGGGTCTTGTCGTGCTCTCGCCTTGCTTCGTCGTGATTGCGGCCTACATTCGCTGTGTTTCGCCGGGGCCAGTGTTCTTCCGCCAATCGCGCGTGGGGGGCGAAGGTAAGCAGTTTACGATCATCAAGTTTCGCACCATGCACCCTGACAACGACGCAAGCGCGCATCGTCAGTATGTCGGCCAGCTGGCCAATTCGGACCGGCCGCTGAAGAAGATAGACGACATCTCGCGACTGATTCCTCTCGGAAAATTGCTCCGGCGTTCGTCGGTCGATGAGTTACCGCAGCTGATCAATATCTTCCTGGGAGAGATGAGCCTCGTGGGACCGCGGCCCGATGTCTTGGACTTCGACGACTACACTCCAACGCAACAGCGAAGGTTTCAGGTTATGCCCGGGCTGACAGGGCTCTGGCAGGTCAGCGGCAAGAATCGACTGACGTTTGAAAAAATGATCGCGCTCGATCTGACCTATGTCCGAAAACGTTCGCTGCTGTTTGACTTGAAGATTTTAGTGCGCACGCTGCCAATGCTCGTCGGGCTGAATCGATAGCCCCCCGAGGTAGATAGTTCCTGCTGGCGGTTGACAGGCGGATAAACCATTGAGATTGCACCTACGAAACAAGAAAAGGCCTTCCCGCAATGATACGACTTGGAATTATCGGTCTCGGCTACTGGGGTCCGAACTTGCTACGCTGCTTCGAAGCGAATCGTCACTGCAAAGTGGTCGTGACCTGTGATCGGGATACGAAGCGACTGGAACAGATTGGCGCACAGTTTCCGACGATCCGGCGCACAACCGAGAGCGATGAGGTCCTGGACTCCGACGTCGTTGATGCCGTCGTCATCGCAACTCCTACGCGAACGCATCATCGCCTCGCCACTCAGGCGCTCGAAGCGGGCCTTCATGTTTTCGTAGAAAAGCCGCTCGCTACGTCAACCGAGGAGTGCCGCGAGTTGATCGCCCTGGCCGACGATCGCCAGCGGACGCTTTTTGTTGGCCACGTGTTTCTTCATTCGACTCCGGTCCAAGCGCTGCGCGAACTCGTCGCCAGCGGCGAATTGGGAGATCTCTATTACATCGCTTCGAAGCGATTAAATCTCGGGCCGGTGCGACACGACGTGAATGCGCTTTGGGATCTCGCGCCACACGACTTGTCGATCATGCTCGACCTCATCGGTCACAGCCCGGCGTCGGTTAGTTGTTCCGGACTCGCCTACCTGAACCCGCGGGTTCACGACGTTTGCAATCTGACGCTCAATTTTGCCGACCAAAAAATGGGCATCGTCCATACTAGTTGGCTCGATCCGCGCAAGGATCGGGTAATGACGGTCGTTGGCAGCAAGAAGATGGCCGTCTACAACGACCTGGAACCGCTCGAAAAAATCAAGGTCTACGACATCGGTATCGACGCGCTCCCCTACCCAGCCTCGTATGGCGAATTTCAATTCAGCTACCGCTACGGCAACACGTTCAGCCCGCGTCTGAATGAGGCCGAACCTTTGATGGCCGAATGCAGCGATTTCATTCGTTGTATCCGCGATGGCGAGCGACCTTATACCGACGGACGCAACGGCATGGCCGTGGTCGAAGTTCTCGAGGCCGCCGACAAGTCGCTTTCCCTGGGAGGCGCTCGAGTAGCGCTGGCGGATGCCGTTTCACGCAGCGGCGAATCGCCGTCGAAATCGACTGCGCCCGTCGCATCCGCATGAGCGCGGACAAACATTTCCAGGTGTAACTGCCGAGGGAGGCAATCCGCGTGCAAGACGTCTACATTCATCCCGCCGCAATTGTGGAAACCGACCAGATCGGCGCCGGATCGCGCATCTGGGCGCATGCGCACCTGCTAGGCGGCGCCACGGTGGGAGCGAACTGCAATCTCGGCGATGGCGTGTTTCTCGAAGGGGGAGCGATCGTCGGCAACAACGTTACCCTAAAGAATCATGTTTGTGTCTGGGACGGCGTTGTGATCGAGGACGACGTGTTTGTCGGCCCCTGCGTCGCATTTACAAACGACCGGTATCCGCGTTCACCGCGCATGCCGTCGGTCGCGCAGCGATACGCTGAGAAAGAAAACTGGCTGGAATGCACGATGGTTCGTCGCGGAGTGACGATCGGCGCCAACGCCACGATCCTCCCGGGGGTCGAACTGGGCGCGTACTGCGTTGTCGCCGCAGGCGCCGTAGTCACGCGTAACGTGGCACCGTTTGCTCTGGTCGCGGGAACTCCGGCCCGCGAAACCGGTTCGGTGTGCCGTTGCGGCCGGCCACTTGGGGGTTCCTTCCGCGAACTCGAATGTTTGTGCTGCGGCGAAACTCCGCAGCAACGTCTTGATTTACTGCAACCTAACGAAGTGTCACCATCATGAGTCAACCCGAATCTGAAACCATTCCGTTTGTCGATCTCGTCGGGCAGTGCCGTTCGCTGCGCGAGGATGTGATGTCGGCAATCGGCGACGTCGTCGATTCCGCCGGCTTTATTCTCGGCAAGCAGGTCGAATTATTCGAAGAGGAATTCGCCGAGTACTGCCAGGCCCGTTTTTGCATTGGAGTCGCCAGCGGCACCGACGCGTTGCATCTTTCTCTCCGGGCGCTCGGCATCGGTCCGGGCGATGAGGTCATCACGGCCGCCAATTCCTTTATTGCCTCAGCCTATGGCATTTCACACGCCGGCGCGACACCCGTGCTTGTGGATGTCGATCCGGACGATTACACGCTCGATCCGCAGTGGCTTGAAGAGGCCATCACTCCGAAAACCAAAGCAATCTTGCCGGTGCATCTCTATGGTCAGCCCGCGCGCATGGACGAGATCCGTGAAGTTGCCGATCGGCACGGACTGAAGATCATCGAGGACGCCTGCCAGGCGCACGGAGCGGAATATCGCGGCCGCCGCACCGGCAGTCTCGGCGATGCGGGATGCTTCAGCTTTTACCCCGGCAAGAATCTTGGCGCTTTCGGCGACGGGGGCGCGATTGTTACAAACGACGCCGATCTCGCCGAGCGTTTGCGTTTGATTCGCAACTACGGCCAGCGTGTAAAGAACGAGCATTCGATGATGGGTTACAACAGCCGGCTCGACACGCTGCAAGCAGCTATCCTGCTTGTCAAGTTGTCGCGTCTCGATGAATGGAACGACCTGCGCCGACGCGCGGCGGCTTGTTACCGGCAAGTTCTGGGGCCCATCGAAGGAATCGTTTTGCCGATCGAGCGCGACGACGCGCGGCACGTGTACCACCTGTATGTCGTCCGCCACGCGGATCGCGACGTGCTAATCCAGACGCTCGGACAACAGCAGATCCAGTGCGGCGTTCACTACCCGAACCCAATGAGCCTGGCTGCCCCTTACGCAAATGCACGCTGCGTCCCCGACGGCCTGCCGGTGACGTCCCGAATCGCCAATGAAATCGTTTCGTTGCCGATGTATCCGGAGATTACCGAGTTGTCGATTGCGCGCGTTGGCGCCGCGATCGCCGAATGTACCGAGCCGACGTCGGCTGTCAGTCCAGGTTAGGCAGTACACTCACTCATGTCCGAGACTCTGCCATACAGCGCCCATGCGAGTTGGTCTCTTTCCGGGGTCAGCGCACCCGATGCTGCGCGCCGCCGGCTCGCCTTTTGGCTTGCGCTGATTGTGGTCGGTATTGGGCTGCTTCTCGATGAACATAAGCTTTACTTTGCCCAGAATGCTGGTGGCGACAATGTCGTTGAAACCGATCTTGTCATCGAGGTCGAGGGAGCGACACTTTACCGTCAGTTCGCTTACCTGAGTTCCGGCGTTTTGGGCGCGCTGCTGCTGTGGAACCCCGGGATTCGGCGTAGCGTGGGGCTCCCTCTGCTGCTCGTACTGCTCATCGGCATGAACGTCTGGATCGCTTCGAGCGCCCTCTGGTCCTCCGACTTTTTTCTGTCGGCCAAACGATCGATCCTAGCGACCCTCACGCTGATTCTGGCGTTGGGCATTGCGAAGCAATTCACGCCGCGCGACCTGTGCCTGCTTTGCGCGTCGTTGGCGGCCACTTACATCGGCATCGGCGTGGTCGCGGAATTGTCCTTCGGAACTTTCTTGCGCGGTAGCGACTATCGTTTCTGCGGCACGCTGCATTCGAATCGACAGGCGATCAACTGTGCGATTCTCGGCATGGCGGCCCTCGCCATGTTTGGCGAAGCCAAGGTGGCGTCCATGGGACGTCCCGGACTCTGGTTGTCGGCACTGGCATGCGGCGCGCTGTTCCTTTGGCTTACCAAGTCGCGCACCAGTACGATCGCGTTCCTGCCCGCCGTTTGGATCATGCTATATCTCAACGGGAAGACAGGACGCCGGTGCTTGCTCGTGTTCGGTGGCATTTGTGTCGCCTTTTTTTTGGGAGTCATCGCCCTTAGCGCCAGCGGCGACAGCCTGCTGTCCTTCGCAAGAATGGGCCGCAATCAGGATGTGGAGGACATCGCATCGTTGACCGGGCGCGTTCCGATTTGGGAAGAAGTCGTGCAAGACATCGGCGATCATCCGATTCTCGGCTACGGCTATGGCGGATTTTGGTCACCTGCGCGTGTCGCCTATTACGCGACCATTCACGACTGGGCGTTTGACCACGCGCACTCCGCCTACCTCGAAACGATGGTCAACATCGGCGTGATTGGCCTGGCCATTGGGTTGAGCATTGTCGCCCTTAGCCTGCGCGGCGCGATCCATTCGTTTGCCGACTCGCGCGATCCGGGGTTTCGTTTTATAGCCGGCGTACTGACGTTCGCCGTGTTTCACGGCGTGCTCGACACCAACTTTGTGCGCGTGGGGTTCGCCTGCACGACGATGTTGATCGGCATGGCGATTGTCGCTTTCCACGCTGCGTCGCCTTCGTCGCCGGAGGCGGCCCGATGACGCGGTCACGTCCGAGACAGAGAACGCTCCTGGCGCGCGTGGCGCGCAATTCGGCATCGCTGTTGGCGAGCGACGTGCTGAACAAGGCGACGACGTTCGCCGTCTATGCGATGCTGTCGCGCTTCGCCGACCCTCGCACATTCGGCCAATTGTCGCTGGGTTTGCTCTTGCTGTATACGTTCCAGGTCTTCGCCTGCATGGGGTTGCCCAAACTCATCACGCGCGACCTGGCCGGAGACCGGTCGCAGACAGCGTCGTACTTCCTGCATGGCAACGTCGTCATCTCGGCTTCGTCCCTGGTCGCAACCGTCGCGCTCGCGCTATTCGCCCTGATCATGCGTTACGAACACGACACGGTGCTCGTGATTTCGGCGCTCGCCCTTGGGCTGCTGCCCTATGCGCTTTCCACGGTCGCTGAGGCGATCTTTCGCGCCTGGGAAACAATGCATTGCATCGCCATCGCCAATGTTCCCGTCAACGTGCTGAAGGTTGCCGCGGCCTTTGCGCTGCTCAAAGCCGGTTTCGGAGTAATGGCGATCGCGCTGTTGCTCGTCGCTTGCCGTGTATTCATCTTCCTAATCGAATGGCTGCTATTGCGAAACTACCTCGAGCGCGATCGGGTGACGTTTTCTCTTGGCTACGCGAAACAACTCGCCCGACGCTCGACGACGTTTCTGGGCATCGACGGCGTGATCGCCATCTGGGCGAGTGTCGACGTCGTGCTGCTTTCCAAACTACGCGGCGAAGCAGAAGTCGGCCTCTTTTCCGCCGCGTGGCAACTGCTGCTGCCCGCGAAGCTGTTTTTTCAGAGCGTGGTCACCAGCGTCTTTCCCATGATGTGCCAAAGAGGGATGGCGGATCTTCAAGATCTGAAGAGATTTGTGCGCTGGCTCATCGAATTTCTCGTAGTGATCGGCATGCCGATCGGCATCGGCGTCTACTTCCTCGCCGAGTCGGGGCTCATGCTGATGTACGGCGAAGAGCGATTCCTCGCCTCGGCCGACGTTGTGCGAGTGCTTGTCTTCGTGCTCCTCTTGCATGTGATGACGAGCGTTTTGGGGCATGCCCTTTGGGCGGGCCTGAAGGAGCGGCTTACGCTGCGTATCGTGGTGGTGAACGTCGTTGTAAATCTCGTGGCCAGTTACTTCCTGATCAATGCGTATGGTTTGATCGGCGCGGCATACGGATCGCTCCTTACTTGGATGGTCAATGGCTGGCAGCACTATTTCGCCTGCTCGAAGCTGTTCATCGGCATGCCGCTCACGGGCGCCATGTGGCGTGGCGTCGCGGCCGGCGCGGCGATGGTCGCGTGTTTCGCGATGCTAAAGTCGGACGGTCCGTTCTTGGCGGGAAGTGCGGCATCGGTTTGCTATGTGTTCGCGATCGGACTATTGATGCTCGTTACGCACGGAGGCCTGCAAGGTTTGCGCCAGAACTATTTTGCACCACTTTTAAAATGAGCGGGATCTCCCGCGGCCGCCGTCACCATGTACCCAGACGCATCTCGATTACGAATCGCCTTCTTGTCGTACGGATTTGGCGAATACTCCGTGCGTCATGCCAACGCACTAGCCGAAGTGGCGGACGTGCTGCTGATGCTCCCCGAGGACATCGCGGCGGAGCATCGCGACAAGCTCTCAACGAAAGTGGAATTGTTCGCGTTCGCCGGCCCGCGTTTGCGACAGCCGTTGCGCCAGTTCGGTGCGGCGCGCAAGATTTTGAACCGGCTTGACGCCTACGAGCCGTCCGTCCTGCATTTGCAGGCAGGCCATCTCTGGTTCAATTGCGCCTTGGCCGTCGCGCGACGCTGGCCCTTGGTCGTCACAATTCACAATCCCCGGCATCACGTCGGCGATCGCAGCTCGCGGCGAACGCCTCAGTGCATGCTCGACTACGGTTATCGCCGCGCCGATCATGTGATCGTGCACGGAGATCAACTCAAGGCGGAGACGGTCGAACAGCTCGGCATCGCAACCGAGAAGATCCACGTCGTGCCGCACATTGCCATGGGCGAGATGCCGCAAGACATGCCGCCGGTCGAAGAAGACTCGTCGCTCGTGCTCTTCTTTGGACGCATCTGGGAATACAAGGGACTGCGTTACTTGATTGAAGCGGAGCCGCTCATCAGCGAAGCCGTGCCGAACTTGCGCATCATGATTGCGGGGCGCGGCGACAACTTCGAAAAGTATCGCCGTTTGATGGTCCATCCCGATCGATTCCTGGTAGAGAACGAATATGTAAGCGAAACGCGGCGCTACGAAATGTTCTCGCAAGCGGCGCTTGTTGTGCTGCCCTATATCGAGGCGACGCAGAGCGGGGTTGTGCCCGTGGCCTATACCCACGGCAAAGCCGTTGTCGCCACGCGAGTCGGCGCGCTTCCGGAATGTGTGGACGACGGCGATACGGGCCTGCTGGTTCCGCCGCGAGATGTGAAGGCGCTGGCCGACGCCATTGTTCAACTCCTGACTGACCCGCAACGCCGCCGCACGATGGGGCACAACGGACGCCGCAAGCTGGAACAGGAATGTTCCGACGGAATCGTAGCCCATGCACACTTGGACGCTTATCAGCGAGCGATCGAGTCGCACGAGGCGAATCGCAAGGAGCGACGTCGAACTGTCACAACCAAACGCCGACAGCCGTCGGCGACGCAAGCCGTAAGACCATGAAGATACTTTCCATTACACCCGAACTTCCCTCGGCCAGCCGGCCGGGGAGCATGGCGCCGACCGCCCGGCAAATCGAGTCGCTGCGCTCGTTAGGCATCGATTCAATTACGATCGACATGCGCGGCCGGGCCAAGGTGAAGTATTTAAAGGCGATTCCGCGAGTGCGCCGTGCTGCGCCGCAGTGCGAATTGGTGCACGCGCACTTCGGCTATTGCGGCTGGCTTGCCCATACACAGCGAGCCAGGCCGATTGTGCTCTCGCTGATGGGGTCCGACGTCTACGGCGATACTCTAGCGCACGGACGGCCAGGCTTCGTTTCCTCCTTCGTGGCGCGAGTCAATCGCACGCTCCTCGCTCCGCGCGTCGCCGCGGTAATTGTGAAGAGTGAGCAGATGGCCGAAATGATCGCGCCGACACCGGCGACCGTGATCCCCAACGGCGTGGATACCAGCACATTTCGCCCAATCGAGCAGCACGAAGCCTGCCGCAGACTGGGCTGGGAGACTGGGCCGCTGCGAGTGCTGTTTCCGGGCAACCCCGCAAACCCTCGCAAAGGCATCGACTTGGCGAGAGCCGCGGTTGCACAGACGGAGAAACTGCTGGGCGTGCGAATCGAATTGGTCGCGATGTGGGACGTCGCGCCCGAAGACGTGCCCATGTATATGAACGCCTGCGACGCCATGCTGCTCGCGTCGCATGCCGAAGGGTCGCCGAACGTCATCAAGGAGGCGATGGCGTGCAATCGTCCGATCGTCAGCACACCTGTAGGCGACGTTCAGGAGCTACTTCGCGGCGTTACGGGCTGCCGTGTGTGTGAGCGTGATTCAGAGCAGGTTGCGCCAATGCTTTGCGAACTGCTCGACGAACGCACCGCGGCGGCGGGCAGAGCCCGGATTGAGCAAATGGAGCTCGACCTGCAGTCGGTCGCGCGGCGCGTCTGCCGCGTGTATGAACAGGTGCTCGGACGCACCATTCTTCCCGAGTGCGAGAACCAACAGACCCCAACAGAGATTAGCTGTACCGCTTGACCGAGGTTGCATGTCACGGCCTGTGCGCATTTTGATGCTGCTTGAAAACAATCCGTACTCGCGGGACGGTCGGGTGCGGCGGGAAGCGCGCGCTCTGATCGAAGCGGGTTATCAGGTTTCCGTGATCTGCCCCCGCGCGCCGCACCAGGCCCGGCGGGAGAAGCTCGACGGCGTCGAGGCCTATCAGTATTCGCCGGCGCTGTTTGGATACGGCAAATTGGGTTATGTCATTGAATATGCACACGCAATGTTGATGACCCTGATCCTGACGATTCAGGTGTACTTCACTCGCGGCTTCGACGTTTTGCACGCGCACAATCCGCCCGATCTGTTCGTATTGATCGCGATTCTCTTTCGTCCGCTGGGTAAGAAATTCGTCTTCGACCATCACGATTTGGCCTCGGAGATGTTTCGAGTGCGCTTTCACGGAAATACCGGCATCGTGTATCGCCTACTGCGATTCTTTGAGCGGCTTTCGTGTCGCTGGGCCGACTGCGTCGTCGCGACGAACGAGTCGTACAAGCGGCTGGAGGTCGAGCGGGCGGGAGTTCCCGCGGAACGCATTACGGTGGTGCGCAACGGCCCGGCGCCCCGCCATTTTGAAATGGGGGCGCCGCACCCTAGTCTGGTCCGCCCGGGCCAGATCGTGATTGGATTTGTCGGCGAAATGGGCAAACAGGATGGTCTCGACTATTTGATGCGCAGCCTAAGAAATTTGCGTCACAAACTGGGACGGAGCGATTGGATTTGCGCCCTTGTCGGCGAAGGTGAAAAACTCGATGAGCTGCGTTCAATGGCTGGCGAGTTTGAACTGACAGAGCACATGTTCTTCGTAGGGCGCGTGAAGCCGCACGAGGTGGTCGAATACGTACGCGGCATGGATATCTGTGTGGTTCCAGATCCGTCCAACTCGTATACCGACCATTGCACGATGATCAAAGTGATGGAGTACATGGCGCAAGCCAAGCCAATCGTTTGTTTCGATCTTCCGGAAACACGCCACAGCGCCCAAGGCGCGGCAGTTTACGTCGAGCCGAACGACGAAATCAAGTTCGCCCGCGCCCTTGTTCAACTCATGGACGATCCTGACGAGCGGCGCCGCCTGGGCGAGGAGGGTTTCGAGCGGGCCGTTCACCACCTTGCCTGGCGACACGAGGCGCCTAAGCTCATCGCCATGTACGACCGCATGACGGGCCGCCCCGGGAATGCACGTCGGAACACGAAAGAAGATGCGCGCGAGCTGCGTTACGCTGCAAATGGCGTGAGTACCTAGTCGCAGTTATGAAACGACAAGTGAAAAAGCGAGTTACCGGCCTACTAGGCACAGACGTGCTCCCGACCATAATCGTGGGCTCGTTGAAAGCGTTAGAGTTGTTCCACTCCGATGAAAGTCGGCGCAACCACTTTTGGCGTATGGCACGTACGCAATCCCGCGAGTAACTAACGACGTGAACGATACTTCACCAGGTAGTTTGGCGCTCCGGTTCTTCCCGGGCGGCGAACGCGAAAGCCGGCTCTTTCGCCGCGCCGTTGAGGACGATATCAGCGGCGCTGTCATGTCGTCGCAATACCGCTTGTACTACCGAATTCGCCGGCTCGTTCCCGTGCGCCTGCGCCGGCTGCTCCAGCGCCAGCACGATTCGGCGGTAACCGGCGACTGGTACATCCCGAATCGCATTGGCGAGATCCTCGCCGATGCTTTTGGCGGCAGCGCCGAAATTGCACCGATTCTGCATCCCTGGCCCCACGGCAAGTCTTTCGCACTCGTGCTCACGCACGATGTGGAGGAGGCCGAGGGGTTGCGCCGCGTGTCGAAGCTCGCCGACCTCGAAGAGGAAATGGGATTTCGTTCCTGCTGGAATATTGTGCCGCATCGCTACCCCGTCGATCACGGCTTGCTGCGGGATTTGCGGGCTCGCGGGTTCGAGATTGGCGTGCATGGGTACAATCACGATGGCAAGCTCTTTCTGTCCCACAAGACATTTCACAATCGCGTGGAAGCAATCCATCGCGCACTTGCAGAGTTTCAGGCCGTTGGCTTTCGCGCACCGATGGTGCACCGCAATCTGCATTGGATGCAGGCGCTCGATGTCGAATACGATGCGTCGTGTTTCGACGTCGATCCGTTGCAAGCCATGCCAGGCGGAGTTCAGCAGGTGTGGCCCTTCATCGCGGGACGTTTTGTGGAATTGCCGTACACGCTGCCGCAGGACCATTCGCTCTTTTATCCGTGCCGCGCCAAGGATGATTCCATTTGGCGGAACAAATTGACGCTATTGCGGCGTTTGCACGGCATGGCGCTGATGCTGACGCACCCCGACTATCTCGATTCGGCCAAACGCCTGGCTATCTATCGCAACTTTCTGGAGCAAGTCAAGGATACCGGCGGATTTTGGCATGCCCTGCCGCGCGACGTCGCTCGCTGGTGGCGCCGTCGCGACGAGTCGGACGTCGAATGGAATGGGGAGTATGCCAGCGTTCATGGTCCGGCGGCCGAGGAAGCGACCATCGTGCGGCCGCGGCTCGACGGTAATGCGCTGCTTTTCGAAGAAGTCGCTGCGGGCGTTAAAGACGCTCCTCTCGGCGGTGCGAGCCGCATGTAAAGCCAGGCCATTGAAATGTGGCCGGAGCGAGTTTAAAAACTCGTCCGCCGTACGACACTAGCCCGCGGTTCTTCGGAAGAACTGGACACTAGCGCGCAGTGGCGAATTGTCATGAAACATGCACCGGTGTATCCGCTGGTCGGAAGCGAATCAGGGACTGTAGCGATAGAAGAGTTCGCCCAGCGCCCGGCAGCACCATGCCGGCGCCACGCGGAGCGCCGGCGACAGAGTGCGCAGAGCCAGCGAATTGGTACGCGCTTCTTCCGGCTCGCCGCGTACGTAACAATGAAAGGCGTCGGATTCGACGGCGCCCCACTTTGTCTTGAAGCGGCGCAGTCCGTCTTGTGCTCGATCCGAGACACCAAAATCAAACTGCCGATATCCGCGTTCGCAGCCGACGCGCAATCCGTGATACAACAGCAGATCGTTCGGCCGCAGGGCCAGCGCATTGATATCCGAGGCGCCGTACTTGTACAGAAAAGTCTGATTGTAAGTGAGAAAAACCGCCGCGGCGACCGCGCGGTCATTGTGCGAAACGCGGCCTACGATACCCAGGCCCGGTTCGAGAATCTCCTTTTGCAGACGCAAGAAGTAGCTCTTGGGCTGAATCGGCACTCCATGTTTCTTACGCGTGGCGAGATGAAGGCGATAGAAATCCTCCATCAGCGAGCGATTGACGCCTGAATCGAATCGCAGTCCGCCTTCTTGCGCCCGCCTTAAATTGCGGCGAATGTTCGAGTCGAAAGTCTTTTCGATCTCCGCGAACGGTCGATCCAGATTGATCTCGTGGCGCACGAAATGCGACGTCGAGTAGGGCGTTGGTAACGGCTCGTCGCAACGAATTACAATTGAGCGGTAGTTCTGCGGCAAATGAGCATCTAGAGCAGACAGCAACTGCTCCCCGTCTTTCGGCGACTGCTGCAGAAAGGGCTGGACATCGGAGAAGGGGAGCGAGATCAGCTTGCGACTTCCGAGGAAGCTGCGGCATTCCAAAAACGGAATTGCCGCCAGGATCTCACCCTCTCGCCGCAGCGCGACGAGCTTCAACTTCATCGCGTATTGAGCAGACAGAAGTTCGAGCCAGCGGTGATGATGAAAGACCGTGCTTCGCGGATGCGAAGCGACGAACGCCTGCCACTCGCGAAGCGTCAGGTGTTCGATCGATGGGCTATCGTCTCGACCTGTCATTTGTTGCTTGAGCGGTTCGTCAGAAGTTTGGGTCGATTCGGTCACAGAAGACACCATCATTTAGCCTGCAAGAGACCAACCGCCATAACACGCCAAGCCCGATGGGAACAGGCGGACAAACCGGATCCCACGCGTGACGGAAATAGGAGTAAACGATTGGATACAACACCTTAGAGAACGATCGGCACTCCAGATTCATGTGCCGCTATATTCGACAAAGTATAGACAGGGGCAAACTTGGTTGCAGTTTCCCGTTCGATGCTCGATGGGATCCCACACGTTCGATACCGGCATTTTGTTGTCGCCATCTGCAGGGCGGCTGCCACATGCGCGAACCTAAATCCCCAGCCAAGTTCCAAGCCACCAGAATTCCGAACCAACATCCACGCGGTGAACATGCCCCTCGCGTATTTCGTCAGTAGCGATGGACGCTCACGTCGCCTCGACAGAACCGACTTCCTCCACGGCTATTCTCCCGACGATGCTGGAAATTATTGACCCTGCTTGCTAGGCATCCGATACTGAATGCCACCAACTATTGCCTAGCCACCGTCACCTTCAAGGTGCGCCCATGCCAACAACAAACATCGTTCCACAGACTCGCCCCTCTTTCTTACCAGTCTGTTTACTACACATAGTTGCGACACTCCTACTCATCACTTTCATGGCAATGTCGCCAGTACGCGCTGCAAATAACGACTCTAACGCCGATGGGCGACGTGTACCAAACATCGTGCTGATCATGGCCGATGACATGGGTTTTGAATGCGTGGGCGCCAACGGCGGCGAATCGTACAAGACGCCCAATCTTGACCGTCTTGCCAGCGGCGGCATGCGATTCGAGCATTGCCACAGCCAGCCGATCTGCACGCCGTCGCGTGTGCAGATCATGACTGGGCTTTACAATCAGCGCAACTACATTCGCTTCGGGTTGCTCGATCCACGGGCGAAGACCTTCGCCCATTGCTTGCGCGAGGCCGGCTATCGCACCTGTGTCGTTGGCAAATGGCAATTGCAAGGCGGTTTCGAAGGCCCGGACCACTTCGGCTTCGATGAGTACTGCCTGTGGCAACTCACGCGGCGGCCAAATCGCTATCCGAATCCGGGTCTGGAGATCAATGGCAAGGAAGTCGACTTCAAGAACGGCCGGTACGGTCCCGACCTGGTTTGCGACTACGCCTGCGACTTTCTCGAGCGCAACGCCGACCGGCCATTTTTACTTTACTATCCGATGATTCTGCCGCACTGGCCTTTCGAGCCGACACCCGATTCGGTCGAATGGGATCCCGCCGCGCGTCGCGACGATGCGACCGAGAAGGGCGCGAATACGACGAGCGAAAAGTTCTTCGCCGACATGGTCGCCTATACCGACAAAATGGTCGGCCGCGTCGTGGCGAAGCTCGACGAATTGAAGCTGCGCGAGAATACGCTCGTGCTCTTCACCGGTGATAACGGCACAATGACCGGAATCCGCTCGCGGCTCGATGGCCTCGAGTACGTCGGCGGCAAGGGGAGCACGAAGGACAACGGCACGCATGTGCCGCTCATCGCCAGTTGGCCTGGGCGTATCGCCCCGAGTAAAGTCTGCAACGACCTGGTCGATTTCAGCGACATGCTGCCAACGCTCGTCGCGGCGGCAGGCGCCAAGCGGCCTCGGGGTGTCGAACTCGACGGCCGGAGCTTCCTGCCGCAACTGCTCGGCGAAACGGGCGAACCGCGCACGTGGATCTATTGCTGGTACGCCCGCAACGGCGGACCGACCGGCAAAGAGTTGGCGCGTAATCAGGAGTACAAGCTGTACAGCGACGGCGCGTTCTACCACGTGGCCGTCGATCCGCAGGAGAAGCAGCCGCTGGCCGACGACGCTTTGAGCAAATCGCAGCGTGATATTCGCGCCTTCTTGCAGGCGGCGCTCGATAAACATCGCGGCACGCGGCGGCCCGAGTCGTTCAAGGAACAGCCCAAGAACAAGCGCAAAAAGAAGGCGTAATTCGCCTTCGCCCGATCCATGATGTCCGGTTTCATTCGCACCTGGGAGTCGCTATGACGAATTCTTTTGCTCGGACCTTGAGCGTTGCCGTAATATTTTGCACCTTTCTGCCATCTGCCTTGCATTCGGGCCGCGCGCATGCCGCCGGGCGCCCAAATGTCTTGTACATCATCGCCGATGATCTGAACTGCGATCTCGGTTGCTACGGCCATCCTCAGGTGCAGTCGCCGAACATCGATCGGTTGGCGCGGCGCGGCGTGCGATTCGAGCGAGCCTATTGCCAATACCCACTTTGCGGGCCAAGCCGGGCGTCGTTCATGTGCGGGCTCTATCCCGATCAGACGTTGATTCACCGCAACGCGATCCGTATTCGGGAGCACGTGCCCGAAGTACAGACGATGTCGCAACTATTCCGCAACAACGGCTACACGGCGATGCGGATCGGCAAGATCTATCATTACAACGTGCCGAAGGATATCGGTAACGATGGCCACGACGACCCAGGCTCGTGGGATCGCGTGATCAATCCGCGCGGTCGGGACAAGGACGACGAGCCGTTGATCTTCAGCCTGCGCAAAGGCCAGTTTGGCGGCACTTTGAGTTGGCTGGCCGCCGACGGCGCGGATGAGGAGCAGACCGACGGCATCGCGTCCGATCATGCGACAAAGCTGCTGCGCGAACTGGCTAAGAGCAAAGAGCCGTTTTATCTGGCGGTAGGGTTCTATCGGCCGCATACGCCCTACGTCGCACCGAAGAAATATTTCGACCTGTATCCACTCGAGAAGATCGTCGTGCCGGAGGTTCCGGCTGGTTATCTGGAAACGCTCCCCGGGCCGGCTCGCGCTTCGCTCACGCGCAAGAAGGAGCAAGTGAATCTGGCCGACGATCTGGCCCGCCAGGCGATTCAAGCCTATTACGCGTCGATCACGTTCATGGACGCCCAGCTTGGCCGCGTGCTCGACGTGCTCGAAGAAACTGGGCTCGATGAGAACACGATCGTCCTGTTCACATCCGACCATGGCTATCATATGGGTGAGCACGGTTATTACCAAAAGACAACGCTGTTTGAAAACGCGGCGCACGTGCCGTTGATCATCTCCGCTCCCGGCATGAAGTCCGCCGGACAAGCGACCGGAGCGCCGGCCGAGATGATCGACTTCTATCCCACGTTGGCCGAATTGGCGGAACTGGCGCCGCCGGACAACCTGTCGGGCATAAGCCAGGCGCCGGTGTTGCGCGACGTGCAGGCTCGGCCGCGCACAGCGGCGCTCACGCAGTTCGCCAACGGCTACAGCTTGCGCACCGAACGTTATCGGTACACGGAGTGGGGCGAAGACGGCGCTGAGGGGAACGAGCTTTACGATCACGAAACGGATCCGGCGGAGATGCGTAACCTGGCTGCAAGCGCCGAGCACAAGCAGACGATCGCCGAGCTGTCGGCTCAACTGCAAAAGCGCATCGCGCAGGCGCGGCGCGTCCCCCAAGGATTGAAGCAGATTCCAGAACGTCCCGCCGCCAAGAAGCCACGTCGATAGCGAAGGTAGCGTTTACGTCCTGTATCGCCCTAATAGAGCTGCAATTCAGGCTTTTTGCAGCAATTCTCCACCGTCGTGCCATTGCCTCTGGCGACCGTGTGCGATTCGTGGGGCGATTGTTGCTTCGCGCTTGAGTGAAAGCTACCATAAAGCCTTCTTGAACGCTGCCATTCAACTCGAATTTCGATTTCATGCTTTTTAGGAGCCAACCATGATGATGAACCATTGGAAGTGCAACCTGGCGGTTTTGACGGCGATCGCGTCGACGTTTGTCGCCGGTTCGCTGGCGATTGCCAACGAGAAGGCGGATGCGCCGGCCGACGAAGCGGGTTTCGTCAAGCTGTTTAACGGTGAAAACCTCGACGGTTGGATTGGCGATACCAAGGGCTACCAGGCCGTCGACGGCATCATCTTGTGCAAGCCGGGCGGCAAGTTGTTTACTGCGAAGGAGTATAGCGACTTCGTGTTTCGCTTCGAATTCAAGCTCACGCCCGGTGCGAACAATGGACTCGGCATTCGCACGCCAATCCAGGGTGATGCCGCGTATGTCGGCATGGAATTGCAAATCCTCGATAACACTGCCGACAAGTACAAGAACCTGCAACCGTACCAGTTCCACGGTTCGGTCTACGGGCTCGTTCCCGCGAAGCGCGAATTCCTCAAACCGGTCGGCGAGTGGAACGTGCAGGAAGTGACCGCCCAGGGGCCGAAGATCCAGGTCGTGCTCAACGGCGAAACGATCGTCGATACCGATCTGAGCAAGCTGGAAGAGTCGGAGCATACGCACCCTTTCAGCAAGCATCCCGGCATGCATAACAAGTCGGGGCACATCGGCTTTTTGGGTCACGGCTCGGTCGTCGAATTCCGCAACATTCGGATCAAGGATCTCTCGGGCGCAAGCAACTAAGGAGGCGGATGATGAGTCGTTACGTTTCTCTCGGCGCGCTCGGCGCCTTGGTTCTTTCGCTGCCGCTTTCGGCTGTGGCCGATGAACGTCCGTTGAATACGGCCCCGGATGGGTTTACCGCTCTGTTCAACGGCCAGGATCTGACCGGTTGGAAAGGCCTGGTCGGCGATCCGAAGAAGCGCGCCGCGATGTCAGCCGAGGAACTTGCCAAGGCGCAAGACAAGGCCGACGAGCAGATGCGCGCTCACTGGTCGGTTGAAGACGGCGTGCTCGTCTTCGACGGCAAGGGGCAGAGCCTCTGCACGGCCAAGGACTACGCCGATTTCGAACTGTATGTCGATTGGAAGATCAAGGAGAAGGGCGACAGCGGCATCTACCTGCGCGGCAGTCCACAAGTGCAAATCTGGGACCCGAACCTGCGAAACATCGGCTCGGGCGGGTTGTTCAACAACAAGAACAACCCTTCGAACCCGCTGGTGATGGCCGACAACCCCGTCGGCCAGTGGAACACATTCTACATCAAGATGGTCGGCGAGCGGGTTACGGTGAAGCTCAACGACAAGCTGGTGGTCGATGACGTGGTGCTAGAGAACTACTGGGAGCGCGATAAACCGATCTACCCCAGCGGCCAGATCGAGTTGCAAAACCACGGCAATACGCTCTATTTCCGCAATATCTACGTGCGCGAGTTGAAGTAGGTCGGCGCCCCCTTAGCTTGGTGCAACAGAAGGGAAAGCGAATGGCGACGGCCGACTTTCGTGACCGGCTTTTACAGGGGCTGGGCGGGCCGTGGCCCGAGCCGTGCGATCTGAACGTGCGCATGCGCGAGAAGATCGAGAAGGACGGCTACACGATTCACTCGCTCACATTCGACGCCGAGCCGGATGATCCGATTCCCGCCATGCTGCTCGTTCCCGACGGTGCGAGCCCGGCTCGTCCAGCGCCGGCCGTGGCTGTGTGGCATCAACACAACGGCCAGTGGCATTTGGGCAAGAGCGAACCGGCCGGCTTGGACGGCAATCCGATGCACCATACCGGCGCGGCTTTGGCGCGCGAGGGTTACGTCGTTCTCTGTCCCGACGCGCTCTGTTTCGAGGAACGGCAGGATCCGACTGGCAAACTGAAAGGCGGTTGGTACGAGCGCTTCGAATTCCTGCGCTACGTGGTCGCCGGCAAGTGCATGGCGTGGAAGAACATCCTTGACATGCGGCGGGCGATCGATCTGCTGGTGAGCCGGCCCGAAGTGCGCGCCGATCGAATCGGCTGCTACGGCCACTCGATGGGCTCGACGCACGCTTGGCTCGTTGGGCCGTGGGACGAACGGCTCAAGTGCGTCGTGGGGAATTGCTGCCTGCCGACGTACCAGGCGATTCACGATAACCACATGCTGCACTGCTTTCCGAACTTCGTGCCGGGCATCTTTTCATACGGCGACACGCCCGACATCGCCGCGCTGATCGCCCCCCGAGCGCTGCATCTGAATTTCGGCGAGACCGACGGTGGCAGCCCGATCGACGAAGTGCGCAAAGGTGTGGCCACGATTGCCGACGCCTACGCCAGCATGCACGCCGAAAAGCACTTTTCGTATTTCATCGAGTCCGATACGGGGCATGTGCTCTCGGAGGAAATGTGGCGCAGGACGAAAGAAGTGTTCGCGCGGAAATTGAAGGCGTGAGTTCTTTGAATTTCGAAACTCGGCCGGGTAGAATGACCGGCGACGATTCGGGCGATATCAATTCGACCCGGGTCGCGCGCATGGCGCATTTTCGCGAGACACAACAACCTTGATTTTTCAGCAACGAGTAAAAGGAGCAAGAAGATGAAACCGCAGATTCGAAATCTATCGGCTGTGTTGGCCATTTGCGTTTTGACTTCCGCCGCCAGCGCGCAGGCCGCCGACGACGGCTGGGTCGCTCTGTTCGACGGCAAATCGCTCGACGGTTTCGTGCAGAAGAACGGCACGGCGACCTATCGAGTGGAAGACGGAACGATCGTCGGTAAGACGAACGAGGGAAGCCCCAACTCGTTCCTTTGCACCGAAAAGCTCTACGGAGACTTCGAACTCGAGTTTGAAGTGAAGTGCGCCAACGAGTTGAACTCGGGTGTGCAGATCCGCTCGCAGACGAAGGACGGCACGAACGATGGCCGCGTGAACGGGCCGCAGGTCGAAATCGAAGCCAGCGGCGCAAACGGCGCCGAGTCGGGTTACATTTACGGCGAAGCGACAGGCCGCGGCTGGCTGACGACCGACGCCGACCGCAAGCCGCACAAACACTTCAAGGATGGCGAGTGGAACAAGTATCGCGTCGTGGCCAAGGGCTCACACATCCAGACCTGGATCAACGGCGAGCCGGTCGCCGATCTGACCGATGAAGACATTTTCAAGACCCACCCGAAGGGTTTCATTGGCTTGCAGGTGCATGGCATCAAGAAGGGTTCCGGTCCGTACGAAGTGGCCTGGCGTAATCTGCGGATTCGCGAGCTGTAAAGCTGGTGTGCGAGGCGGACAGTTTTTCACGCACAGTCGCGAATTACTTGGCGCGGCCATCGGCCGCAACCAAGGGATAGAAAGCAAGTTGGAACACTAATCGACGCTGATCTTCGCTCAATCGAATCAGCGATGATTAGTGCAGATGAGTGTTCCTCGCACCAGAATTTGCGCACCGTGCGCAAACTTGGAACGTTTGCACTGCCGAGGTACAGAATGAAAGTGTGCGCATTGGCGAATCGTTCAAACAATTCCTGCGCCGCAAACGTAGCGTGCTGGCGTGGAATTTTTTGTCTACTGGCGATTGGCGTTGTGACGGCATTCGCTTCGCGCGTTTGCGCGGCGGAGCTGGCGCAGGCGAAGCGGCCCAACATCCTGTTCATCGCCATCGACGATCAGAATGACTGGATCGGCTGCCTCGGCGGGCATCCGCAAGTGAAGACGCCAAATATCGATCGGCTCGCCGCACGGGGCACGTTGTTTACGAACGCGCACTGCCAGTCGCCGTTGTGCAATCCGTCGCGCACCAGCTTGATGCTCAGCCTGCGGCCGTCGACAACCGGCGTTTACGGCCTCGCGCCGTGGTTTCGAACGCTCGACGCCTGGAAAGATCGGGTTTCGCTGCCGCAACACTTAGCGGCGAGCGGCTACAAGACCTATTCCACCGGTAAGATCTACCACGGTGGATATGGGCGAGGCAAGAAGGAGCACGAGTTCGACGTACTCGGGCCACCTGCCTCGGTCGGTGCGAAGCCGAAGACGAAGCTGGTCGACACGCCGGCCAAGCACCCGCTGGTCGACTGGGGCGTGTTTCCGCATCGCGACGAGGACAAGGGCGATTGGAAGGTGGCCAGTTGGGCGGTCGAGCAGTTGGAAGCCGGACCCGAAGAGCCGTTCTTCCTGAGCGCCGGGTTCTTTCTGCCGCACGTGCCGTGCTACGCCACGCAGCAGTGGTTCGATCTCTATCCCGAGTCATCGCTGCAACTGCCGCCGCTGCGCCGCGACGACCGTGACGACACGCCACGTTTCTCCTGGTACCTGCATTGGACGCTCCCCGAGCCGCGGTTTCGTTTTCTCGAAGAGGCGAACCAATGGAAGAACCTGGTGCGCAGCTACATGGCGTGCACCAGCTTTGTCGATAGCCAAGTGGGCCGCCTGCTCGAGGCGTTGGAAAAGAGCGGCAAGGCTGACAACACGATCGTTGTGCTCTGGTCCGACCACGGTTGGCATTTGGGCGAGAAGTTGATCACTGGAAAGAACACGCTGTGGGACCGTTCGACGCATGTGCCGCTCATTTTCGCCGGCCCGGGCGTGACGGCCGGCGCCAAGTGTTTACGGCCGGCCGAATTGCTCGACATCTACCCAACGCTCATCGACCTATGTTCGCTGCCGCCGCGCGACGACCTGGAAGGGCATAGCCTGCTGCCGCAATTGCGCGATGCGAAGGCGAGACGCGAATGGCCGGCCATC